>JAFUPR010000047.1 GCA_017481145.1 Alistipes sp.
CGGCAACCTTTCGATTGCCGCCTTGTGACTCCGACAGGATTCAAACCTGTAACCGCTTGATCCGTAGTCAAGTACTCTATTCAGTTGAGCTACGGAGCCATTCCTTTGCTTTTGCGAGTGCAAATGTACGACAAATATTTTATCTGTGCAAATAATTTTGCAAAAATTTTACAAAAAAAAGCGACGACATCAGTCATCGCTTTTGCTTTGCATTGCTAATCAGATTGTTACTTGATATACTCAGCAAGAATCTTTTCAACATCCTCGCCACGGAGATTCTTAGCTACAAGCTTACCGTCGGGCGAGTAGAGGAAGTTGGCGGGTATGGCGTTCACGTTGAGGTGCTCGGCAACGCTCCACTGACCTTTACTATCCGTACCCCATACATTCACCCATGTCATGTTATTTTCCGCGAGGAATGACTTCCATTTATCCTCCGTGCCATTACGGTCGAAGCTAACGCCATAGATCTCAAGACCCTTGGGTGCAAACTTCTCGTAGGCAGCAACAAGGTAGGGTATCTCGCCACGGCAAGGACCACACCATGTAGCCCAGAAGTCTACCAACACCCACTTGCCGCTCTTGCATAGCTCGGCAACGCTAATCATCTCGCCCTCGGTATTTGGGAGGATGATATCCTTAAGGTCGGCACCAATAGCCGTATTCTTGATATTCTCAATCTGCGAAGCGTAGCTCTCATACATGGGCTGTGATGCAAGGCTCTTGTCTAACGAATTGAAGAGCTCGACAAAATGGTCGTCGAGAGAGCCTACCATGGCGTAGTAGCGGAGGAAGTGGAGCGAGCAGAGGTTGTCGCGATTGGCGGCTACCACCTCGTCGATGAGGGCGATAATATCCTCCTCAGTGGCATCCTCGCGTGCGAATATCTCGCTTAGGCGTGCCTCAGCAGCGGTGATGGCATCCTGGGTCTTAGAACCCTCGAAACTGAAGTCGTAGGCCTCCTCGTCGAAGTCGATAGTTATATCGTTGCCATCAACAGCGAAGAGCACAACATTGTTACCATCGACATTGAGCAATACGAAGTTATCGTCCTCAAGTGCTACCTCGGCACTGAAGTGCAGATCCTTGTCAAGTGTCGTCTCGGCAATATTAACCTCACCCTCGCCATAGATGCTGAGAGTCACAGTATTACCCTCTGCAAAGGGGGCACCACTAAGGTCGCCTGTAATTGTTATCTTCTTTGTGGCATCGCCACCAGCGCAGCTCACCAAAAGAGCAACAGCGCCAATAAGTGTCATTAACTTTTTCATATACATTGTTTTAGATTGTTATTTCTTTATCCTCTCAGGGTTTGACTTAGCAAAGGCCTCCCATGAGGAGCTGCCGCGTCGTGCCTTACTATCACCGCCTAAGCCCTTGCGTCGGTCACCAGCTGTGGCGCGTGTGAGAGCGTTAGATGTTGTAAACCAGTGACACAGTGCCACAGCCATACCATCCGTAGCATCGAGCTTACGCGGTTTGTAGTCGGTGCCGAGGATGGAGTTAATCATCGTGGCCACCTGCTCTTTGGATGCTTGTCCGCGTCCCGTTATTGCTTGCTTTACGCGTGAGGGGGCGTACTCGGCTATCGTCGTACTCTCCGAGGCGCTGAGCACCGCGGCGATGGCGACACCTTGGGCGCGTCCGAGCTTCAACATCGACTGCACATTCTCGCCAAAGAAGGGTGACTCGAAGGCTACCTCCGTGGGGCGATACTCTGTTGTGAGGCTCTGCACGCGCTCGAATATGTAGCGCAACTTATGGTGGGCATCCTTGATTTTGTGCAGGTCGACATCGCCCATAACCAAAGCCTCGGGCTTGCCGCCACGAAGTTCGATGATGCCGTAGCCCAGATAGTTAGTTCCTGGGTCTATACCCATTATGCGCACATGCTCCTCCACCTCGCAGCTCTCTTTTACTCCTCGAGTTTAGTTAGGCGTTTCTCCATCTCGCGTAACTTGCTCGCCATGTCAGGTAATTGGCGGAATACGGCAAACGAGCGGTGATACTGTAATCCTGGCAGTGCAGGGTAGCCGAAGCGTATCTCACCGTCGGGTACATTCTTGTCGATGCCCGACTTTGAGCCTATCTGCACGTGATTGCCGATGGTCACGTGGTCGGCAACGCCCACCTGTCCTGCGACAAAGCAGTTAGAGCCCACCTTCGATGTGCCCGCGATGCCTACCTGTGCCGACATTACCGTGTTGGCGCCTATCTCCACATTGTGGCCTATCTGTATGAGGTTGTCGAGCTTCACGCCACGACGTATGATTGTCGTGTCGGTCTTTGCACGGTCGACACATGTATTTGCTCCGAGCTCCACATCGTCCTCGATGATAACGTTTCCGAGCTGCGGAATCTTGGCAAACGAGCCATCCTCCTTGGGTGCAAAACCGAAGCCATCGGCGCCGAGTACCACGCCCGAGTGTATGATGCAGTTCTTACCAATTGTCGTGCCCTCGTAAATCTTAACACCAGGGTATATCTTCGTGCCCTCGCCGATGGTCACATTGTCACCCACGTAGCACTGTGGATATAGTTGTACGTTATCGCCAATCTTGGCTGTGGCCTCCACGACTGTGAAGTCGCCCACGTAGCACTCCTTGCCGAGTGTTGCGCCCTCGTGTATCGAGGCGAGGTGTGATATGCCTGTCTTGCGGGGGCGTGAGGCGTTATACATCTCGAGGAGGTTGAGGACACACTGACCTACGTTCTCCACCTTTATGAGCGTGGCCTTAACATCTTGCTTAGGCTCGAAGGTGTTGTCTACCAAGACGATGCTCGCCTCAGTAGTGTAGATATATTGCTCGTATTTGGGGTTAGTGAGGTAGGCTAATGAGCCAGCCTTGCCGCCATCGATAGACGATACTGTCGATACGGTAGCGCTCTTGTCGCCAACGATTGTTCCGCCAAGAAGTCCGGCGATCATCTCTGCTGTAAACTGCATAATTGGGTTATATGTTACTAATTTCTAAAATTACTTATCAAGGTACTCTTCGAGACGTATGCCCTCAGGCATAAGCTCCGCCACGTCGTGACCAAAGGCGTGCAACTCTCTGACCAGCGACGACGATATATGCTCCACCTCGGCTGGTGCTATGAGTATCACGGTGTCGAGGTCGGGGAATATGTGACGGTTGGCACGCTCCATCGTGCGCTCATACTCGAAGTCTGTGGCATTACGCACGCTGCGCACAATAGTCTTAGCCCCTAAGCGTCGTGCCTCATCGCCCGTGAGTGTGTTGTAAACGACGACCTCCACGCGCTCCTCCGTACGATATAGCTCTTCGATAAGCCTCTTGCGTGCCTCCACGGTGAGCAAGCCTCGCTTCTGGGTGTTGTGGCCTATGGCTACTATGACCCTGTCGAAGAGTCTCAGTGCCTCGTCGACGATGGCCTCATGGCCGCGAGTGAAGGGGTCGAACGACCCTGGAAATATAGCTATGCGTTCCATACCTATGTATATACAAATCACAAAGGTAGTAAAAAATTATGAAAACCGAAATTTAGTGCTACAAAAGTGACAGTTTACGGATGTGTAGAGTATAAATGTGTAAAATGTTGGGGCAATAATTTGCGTTTTGGGAAAAATGTCGTACCTTAGCACTATTGTTTACGGCAATAACTACGGAATCTTAAAACCAAATAAACATAAACAGACTAACTATGACTACTAAGTATTCAGGTAAGACACGTGTCGAGAGCGACCTTCTCGGCGAGATGGAGGTGCCCGTTGAGGCTCTATATGGCGTGCAGACATTGCGCGGTATCGAAAACTTCCCCATCAGCCGCTTCCATCTTTCGGACTATCCCTTGTTTATCAACGGCCTTGCTATGACGAAGCTCGGTGCTGCTGTGGCTAACCACCAGCTCGGCCTTCTCACCGACGCACAGTATGACGGTATTGCTAAGGCTTGCCGCGAGATTATGGAGGGTCAGCACCACGACCAGTTCCCCTGCGATATGATTCAGGGTGGCGCGGGTACTACTACAAATATGAACGCCAACGAGGTTATCGCCAACCGTGCCCTCCAGATTATGGGCTACGAGGCTGGCCAGTATCAGTACTGCTCGCCCAATGACCATGTCAACTGCTCGCAGTCGACAAACGACGCATACCCCTGCGGTATCCACCTCGGTCTCTATGCTACGCATAAGATCTTCATGCAGCACTACGATGCCCTTATCGAGTCGTTCGCTAAGAAGGCTAAGGAGTTTGCCCACATCCTTAAGATGGGTCGTACGCAGCTCGAGGATGCTGTGCCCATGACCCTTGGTCAGACATTCGGTGCCTTTGCTCAGATTCTTAAGGAGGAGAAGAAGAATCTCGAGTTCGCGGCTGAGGAGTTCCTCACTGTAAATATGGGTGCTACCGCCATCGGTACAGGTATATGCTCTGAGCCCGAGTACTCGGAGAAGTGCATCGCTGCCCTCCGCGAGATTACTGGCTGGGATATCAAGCTTGCCGAGGATCTTGTGGCTGCCACATCTGATACAACATGCATGGTGGGCTACTCGTCAGCTCTCCGTCGCGTTGCTGTGAAGCTCAACAAGATATGTAACGACCTCCGTCTCCTCGCTTCAGGCCCTCGTTGCGGTCTCCGCGAGTTCGATCTCCCCGCACGCCAGCCAGGATCATCTATCATGCCTGGTAAGGTTAACCCCGTTATTCCCGAGGTTATGAACCAGATATGCTACAAGGTTATCGGTAACGACGCATGCGTTGCTATGTGCGCTCAGGAGGCTCAGATGGAGCTCAACGCCATGGAGCCCACAATGGCACAATGCTGCTTCGAGTCAGCCGAGATTATGATGAACGGCTTCGATACCCTCCGTGTCAACTGCGTTGATGGCATCACCGCCAATGAGGAGCAGTGCCGCAAGTATGTTCAGGATAGCTTCGGTATCGTTACGGCCCTTAACCCCGTTATCGGCTATAAGAACTCTACGAAGATTGCTAAGAAGGCTATGGCCACTGGCGGTCGTGTTTACGACATCGTTCTCGAGGATGGCATCCTCACTAAGGAGGAACTCGACACTATCCTTCTCCCCGAGAATATGATTAAGCCGGTGAAGCTTGATATTAAGCCTCGCCGATAATTTTCGGTTTTATTGGGCATCTTTAGCCTATCCTAAACAAAACCTCTTGGGCTGTACACGAAGTATTATCCCAAGAGGTTTCTTATTGCGATGGACTAAATATGCTCCACTAAAATCAAGAATTAATTTCTTGCTGAGTGCTACATCTAATGCTTTTTGACGACAAATTCGATTTTCGACAATTAAACTGTATCTGCAGCACATCCCTAAAAGTAGACTACCTCGCGGCTGTAGGTTCCTATGGGCCAGGATGAGTTTCTATGGGGTGCTATGCGGTTGTCGCGGACAATAGAAAACATTGGAACTCATAGTAACTCATAGAAAGCCATTGGCAGAGACAACAGAGACAACAGAGACAACAACGAGGTCACTGCCGCAGTTTGCCCGCGTACTCGTTTATCTTCCTACTGCCTCTGTAGTCTCTCTCGTCTACAGCATTTCGATGAGTTCTTCGTTGGTATAGGCATCAGCACCATAGCACGTCTTGAGGTATGCCAAGCCACCGAGGTAGTCCTCCTCGGTGAATGAGTCGGTGGCTTCCTTCGCTATAACAACATCGTAACCCAACGAGAAGGCGTCTGCCGATGTGTGGCGTACGCACATGTGTGTATGTAAGCCCGTCATAACTACGGTATGTACACCGAGTTCCTTGAGAAGAATGTCAAGGTCGGTCTGGAAGAAGCCGCTATAACGGCGCTTGGGAACGACATAGTCACCCTCCGACAGCTTTAATTCTGAGATGACAGCTGCACCTGGTGTTCCGACTATGGCATGGTCACCCCAAATGGTGAGCTCGCGATCAATACCCTTTAGGTGGGCATCGTTCGAGAAGATTACGGGCACGCCCTTCGCGCGTGCCACGTCGAGTAGTGCTGCTGTAGCTGGGACAATGGCTTTACCACGATCACAAGCGAGCGCGCCATAAACAAAGTCGTTGAGCATATCAACAACGATAATCGCGGGTTTTGTTAACTTTCCCATAGTAGTAATGTTTTAAGCGTATGTTATTAATAGGTGAAAACTAACTCGAAGTTATACATAAGTTTTCGATTTTCCTATTTTTGGGGCATAATATTTATACTGTGCCTCTTGAAAGTTGCATATATGCGTTGTGTTGCATAATGGATATTATTTTAGCCTATGCCGCAATAAAAATTTCCGATTTGACACAGCCGAAAATAGTACTATCTTTGCAAGCGAAAAAGATAAACAAAACAACTAAAAAGATATTATATGAATACTTCTGATTTGGCTTTAATGAGTGTAGGTGATATTGTCAAGGGCGATTATGTTGCGGCGCGTGTATTTAAACATTTCGGCATCGACTTTTGCTGTGGTGGCACGGCGACGCTTGCCGATGCTTGCCGACATGCTGGTGTTGAGTTGGATGTAGTAGTTGAGGCTCTCACGAAGCGCTGTGAGCAGGGTACCGAGGCTATACCTTTCGACACGTGGCCCACTGACCTACTTATCGACTATGTGCTCAAGGTTCACCATCGCAATATTCGTACGCATGGTCCTGAGCTTCTCTCCCTTATTGAGAAGGTTGCTCAGCACCATGGCGACAACCACCCCGAGCTTCGTGACCTTGCTAAGCTCTTTGCCCAGTCGCTCGACGACCTTGAGAACCACCTTCAAAAGGAGGAGCAGGTTCTCTTTCCGTATGCCTATGATCTCTACTATGCTGCGGAGCGTGGCGAGCAGATGGGCGCGATGCACTGCGGCACCGTAGCCAACCCCATACGTGTCATGCACCGCGAGCATGGCGACGAGGGCACACGCTACAAGTTTATTCGCAACCTAATGAATGGTTTTGCAGTGCCCGAGGATGCTTGCGAGAGCTACCGTCTTATGCTCCACGACCTCGAGGAGTTTATGGATGGGCTCTTTGAGCATATCCACATTGAGAATAATATTCTCTTCCCGCGCTTTGTCGCGCTTGAGCTCAGCTGCGTGACGGAGTAGCGTCTAACGATAAAAGATTAGAGGAGCCCCTAAAACTGCAGGCGGGGCTCCTCTTTTAACCAATCTTGAACGCAGTGAAGGATCTCAATCATCTGCCCGCGAGCTCGCAGCTGTCTCTCAGTGTCACCACAAACTCGCTGTATGGTTTTGAGTACTCCTAATAGTGTTATTGCCCCTCCAAATTAACTGGCCGAGAGCTATACCTATATATATAATATACTAAGAAGCCTCCGTTACGATCTCGATTTTGCCGAGGTTATAACCATCATGTATGCTCATGACGGCACTTATGGATATAGTGGGGTAGTGATAGTAAAAAATAGTTGTAGCGTAACTCACTGATATATTGTATGGTTGGATGTTGGTGCTAAAAAATAACTAAAAAAAGTTGCTGAAAAGTTTGGATAATAGAAAATAAGCGCTACCTTTGCACCCGCAATCGAGAGATACAGCATAGCTCTTGAGAGCGCAGAGGTTCTTAGAAAAATATTTTTGAAAAAAGTTTCCAAAATATTTGGTGGTTTCAAAAAGATGACTTATCTTTGCACCCGCTTTCGCCTTTAAAACGGCGAGTAGAAAAAAAAGGTTCTTAGAAAAGTTTTTTTGAAAAAAGTTCATCAAAAATTTGGTGGTTCAAAAAATTTGCCTTACCTTTGCACTACTTTCCGCTCTGAAAAATTGAGCGGGGTGGTTTAAAAATGGTTCTTTGATTTACTGGTTTTATATTGAGAGAAAAGTGTAGTATTTATCTGTCAATTTCCTTTTAGGAAAATGAAATAGTCAGTACTCTAACAAAAAATTTTATTTTTTACAATGTAGAGTTTGATACTGGCTCAGGATGAAAGCTAGCGGCAGGCTTA
>JAFUPR010000048.1 GCA_017481145.1 Alistipes sp.
CCATGGCCGAAAACTCCTCGGTGGTCATACGTAGCCACGCGGCATCGTCGAGCGCCGTGGGGTCGAACAAGGGATCGAAAGCGGGATTGGCATGCAGCGGCGCGCGACGGTTATAGGGGCATACCGACTGACAAGCGTCGCAGCCGAAGATCCAGCCATCGAGCTCGACATCCTCAGCCGAGCCCTCGCGTTCGATGGTGCGGCACGAGATGCAGCGGTGTGTATCGATAAGTCTATTATCCATAATAGCAGCGTTGGGGCACGCCTCAACGCAACGGCGGCACTCGCCACAGCCCACCGTCTCAAGTGGGCGGTCATACTCGTCGACATCCTCGTCGATAATGAGTTCGCCAAGAAGCAGCATCGAGCCACGCTCGGGCGTCACAACGAGCGAGTTACGCCCTATCCATCCCATGCCAGCACGCACGGCAAGACTCTTCTCGGCTACGGGCGCCGAGTCGGTAAAGGCACGGTATCTCAACCTGGGGGCACACTCCTCGAGGCGCGCGGCAAGCGCACGAAGCATATCCTTGATAGTCACATGATAGTCGCGAGCGAGGGCGTATGATGCAATCTTCGTGCTACACCCCTCGGCATAACCGCGGCTATAGACCGACATGTACGAAACAGCACAAACAACAACACTACGTGCACCATCGACCAAAAGGCGCGCATCAAAGCGTTTATCTACATTGCGCTCGAGGTATGAAAGCGTAGAGTGATGACCGCGTAACAGCCACTCACCAAACATCTTATGCTCGGCATCGAGAGACTCAGCACGCACCACACCCACAAGGTCGAAACCTACATCGCGGGCTGCGTTGATTATAACATTTCGCTCAATCATTGAAAAATATTTGTGGCAAATTTAACAAATTTTCATAAATAATTGGTAACTTGCACCCGATTTGTAGAACAAGTCATTAACCTAAACATTACAATTATGACGTTTACCACTATTTATGAGGTAGTTAAGCACAGCGTGGAGAAGTTCTCAGAGCGCATCGCCTTCTCGATGATTGGCGGCGAGGATGTATCTTACAAGGAGGTGGGTGAGCGCGTGGAGAAGGTGCAGGAGATGCTTCTTAATGCTGGCGTAGGCGCAGGCGACAAGGTGGCAATCTTGAGCAGTAGCATGCCCAACTGGGGCGTGTCGTACTTCGCCGTGACATCTGCAGGCATGATTGCCGTGCCCATACTTCCCGACTTCACAAGCGACGAGCTCGACCTGATAATTACCCACTCGGAGGCTAAGGCAATACTCGTATCTGACAAGCTTTACACCAAGCTGTCGAAGGAGACGATCGAAAGGCTCAACATCGTGATACGTACCAAGGGACTGAACATCATCTCGCAACGTGTCGAGGAGCGTGCCGAGAAGGCCATACCACAACCCGAGGATCTCGCCGCGATAATCTACACCTCGGGCACCACATCGAAGCCCAAGGGTGTGATGCTCACGCACTACAACATCGCCATGCAGCTGACGATCATCCCGCCGTTGTTCGACTACAACGAGAACGACGTGTTGCTCTCCATCCTGCCACTGTCGCACACCTACGAGTGTACGCTCGGCATGATATACCCCTTCTCGCGCGGCGCACACATACACTACATGGATCGTCCACCTACCGCCTCAGCTCTCATGCCCGCACTGGCACAGGTGCGCCCCACGGTCATCGCCTCGGTGCCTCTTATCATGGAGAAGATATACTATGGCAAGGTGCGCCCCACATTCCAGAAGAACGCGCTACTACGCACGCTCTACGGCTGGGGATGGTCGCGCAAGTTGTTGCACAAGATTGCAGGCAAGCAGCTTAAGAAGCTCTTTGGTGGCCGCATGCGCTTCTTCGCCATCGGTGGCGCTAAGTTCGACACGGAGGCTGAGCGCTTCCTCTACGAAGCAGGCTTCCCCTACGGCATAGGCTACGGCCTCACGGAGACAGCACCTCTCTTGGCTGGATGCGTAGGCAAGATGGTGCGCGTAGGCTCTACGGGCCCTGCACTCCCTGCAGTGCAGGTACGCCTCGAGGATATCAACCCCGACACTGGCCAGGGCGAGATTGTCGTAAACACCCCCTGCTGCATGAAGGGCTACTTCAAGAATGAGGAGGCCACACGCGCCGTATTTACGGATGACGGATGGTTCCGCACGGGTGATCTCGGTGCCATCACCGACGACGGCTGGATATATATCAAGGGACGCCTCAAGAATATGATCGTAGGTCCCTCGGGTGAGAATATCTACCCCGAGGATATCGAGGAGGTGCTCAATAGCAACCGCTTCGTTGCTGAGTCGGTCGTCACGGAGGAGGATGGCAAGCTTATCGCTCTGGTCTACTTCGACACCTCGGCACTCGAGGAGGCATACGACGAGTTCAAGCATAAGATGTCTGTTAGCGCCGAACAGCTACAGCTCAAGATGGAGGAGATAAAGAAGGAGGTCATGGAGTATGTCAACTCAAAGGTCAACCGTTTCTCTAAGATTACAAAGGTTATGGATAACGAGGGTGAGTTCGAGAAGACCCCGACGAAGAAGATACGCCGCTTCGTCTACGACCGCCGCAATAAGAACAACGAACCTACAGCTAATGACAAATAATCGACACCGCGCCCCCGATGTTCTCGGGGGCGTGGTGTTGTATGCCCATACCTACTACCCCACCAAGATAAAATTACACTTTTTATCCCAAAAAGTTTGCAGATTAAAAAATCTTGTGTACTTTTGTGGGCTCCCTCATAGGAGTAGGGTTTATTAATGCTGTTGTAGCTCAGTGGTAGAGCACTTCCTTGGTAAGGAAGAGGTCACGAGTTCAAGCCTCGTCAACAGCTCAAAATGATAAAGGTCACCTTCGGGTGGCCTTTGTTATTTTGTGGGCGATGTTCAGATTGAACTCGTGACCTCTAAAGTATACCCCTGTGGGTGCACAGCACCCACGAGGCTCAACAAGCGCAGCACAATCGCGGAGCGCCTATAAATAGTTCAAAAACAATCGCTTTTTCCAAAAAAAAATATATCTTTGTAATCATATTGATGGTAATCTAAGAGATTATGACAATCATAATAGGTAGCCTTATGCTACAAAAGCAAAATTCATAAACGTATGCCGAGGATATACTTCGGGAAATAATTACTTTCTATGAAAAGATTTTTATACATCATTGCCGTTCTGCTGCCAATGGTCGGATGTAACACCACCGAGGGCGAGATAACATCGCCAGATGGTCGCACAACACTACTCTTCTCGCTCACCGAGGCAGGTGAACCAGCATACTCGCTGACCTACGATGGCGAAGAGCTCGTCGCGCTCTCACGTTTAGGCATAGTAACCACCGATGCCGACTACACAAGCGGCATGAGCATCGTAAGCATCGAGGAGGGCTCATTTGACGAGGTATGGAAGCCCGTGTGGGGTGAGCATGCCGAGATTCGCGACAACTACAACAGCCTCACAGCAACACTCAAGAATACCGAGGGTGAGGAGCTACTGATAGAGATGCGCCTCTATAACGACGGCCTTGGTCTGCGTTATATCCTCAACGGCAATGGTTCAGCATCCATCGTAGACGAGCGTACCGAGTTTTGCATGGGTGGCGACTACGAGGCTCACTGGATAGCACTGAGCGACGACGATGCTGAGTACGACTATATGCACACACGCCTAAGTGAGATAACACCCAAGACTATGCAACAATCTGCTGGACGCACGCATACCGTCGATGTGTGTGGTGTATCAACGCCTATAGCTATGAAGAGCACAGCGACAAACAACCATCTTGCCATCCACGAGGCTGCGCTATGGGAGTACCCTGGCATGGCTCTGACATGGGACAACAGCAGGCATTGCTTCACATCGACACTCGCTGGCGATGAGTACATTAAGAGTGAGGTAGAGCTTCCCTTCTCTACACCGTGGCGCACGATAATCGTGGGCGACCGCGCTGGGGCTCTGGTAGAGTCGAACATAGTATTAAACCTCAACGAGCCATGCAAATTAGCCGACACATCGTGGATACGACCCATGAAGTACGTAGGCGTATGGTGGGAAATGCACCTCAAGGTCTCTACCTGGGATTGTGATGGTAGCTACCCACACTGCGCCACAACACAAAATGTGAAGCGATATATCGACTTTGCTGCTGAGAATGGCTTTGGTGGTGTTCTGGTCGAGGGATGGAATGTAGGCTGGGGACGTGGCGAGAGATTTGACTACGTACGGCCATATCCCGACTTCGACATTGAGGAGATCACACGCTATGCCAAGGAGCACGGTATCGAGCTCATAGGTCACCATGAGACATACGCCAATGTTACAAACTACGAGGAGCAAATGAGCGATGCCTATAGCTACTACGCGGCACACGGCATAAACAACGTAAAGACTGGATATGTGGGTTCCATAGCAGAACATAAGCACTACGACCGCTGGATGGTAGACCACTATAACCGCACGGTAGTAGAGGGCGCAAAGCATAGCATTTGCATAGACATACATGAACCCATACACTCGACAGGTATATGTCGCACATATCCCAACCTCATGAGTGCTGAGGGTATGCGCGGTCAGGAGTGGCACGCATGGCATGCAGGCAACTCTATAGACCACAACCCCACACTACCTTTTACGCGTAACATAGCGGGGCCAATGGACTTCACTCCAGGCATCTTTGATATACGCTACCATAACACCATCAACAAAAGTGCAGCCACGGAGGATGGGAGGGTCAATAGCGACTACGACTACACCTTCTTCGTAAACTCTACATTGGCGCACCAGCTTGCCCAATATGTTGTCTTCTACAGTCCTATACAGATGGTTGCCGACCTCCCTGACAACTATCGTCAGCATGACGATGCCTTAGAGTTTATACGCGATGTTCCCGTCGATTGGGCAACAACACGATGCCTAGATGCAGAGATTAGCGATTATGTCGTTATTGCACGTCGTGACAAACATTCGGAAGATTGGTATGTTGGAGGCATCACCGATGGTTCAGAGCGCACCGTAGAGGTAGAACTTGGTTTTCTACAGGGTAGCCGCCGCTATGAAGCAATACTCTACCGCGATGGCGATAGGGCGGGATGGAATACATATCCCACTGACTACGCCATTGAACGACAAGAGGTCACCGCCGACGACACCATAACGATACGTATGGCTGCAGGTGGCGGTTTTGCTCTACAGCTAAGGGCGCTATAAAACGTATTTTCTGGCTATACTACGACCTATATCTCGGAGGTTAGCTGTGGCGGTATCGCATTGCATGGCATCCGCCAACGGCATAGTCGCGGGCGTGGCAGCATAGATGGCTGCGAAGCCTGCAGCATCGAGTTCCGCGCAGGGTGTAACACTACCACCCACAGCGACACATGGCACATTGGCGTGCTGAGCGTGGTGGAGGACACCCGAGGGTGCCTTGCCCATGGTCGTCTGCGCATCAACGCGTCCCTCGCCCGTAACGACGAGGCAGGCATCGCGAAGGAGGGCATCGAAGCCCACGGCTCCAAGAATAAGTTCTATGCCCGAGGTGGGGCAAGCAGCGAGGAGGGTTCTAAGGCCGAAGGCTGCACCTCCCGCAGCGCCCATGCCATACTCGGCGGAGTGGTCTGCACCGACATGGCGCGCGACGACGGCAGCGAAGCGTTGCATGGCGCGCTCCAAACGTAAGACACCATCCTCCGAGGCACCCTTCTGTCGGGCGTAGACCTCAGCAGCACCGCGCGCCCCACAGAGAGGGTTATCCACATCGACAGCGACAGCAAGCTCAACATCCCCGAGCGCGGAGACATCGCCAATGATATATGTCGTACGTTCGAGGATATCTATCGTCGTCGTCAGCTCCTCGCCAGCATCATTCATAAAGCGAAAGCCCAAGGCGCGGAGGAGACCCGCACCGCCATCGTTCGTAGCACTACCACCAAGGCCCAAGAGAATCTTGCGACAGCCGCGCCTCGCTGCATCTATGACAAGCTCACCCGTGCCGTAGGTGCTGGCAACCAAAGGTTTACGCTCCTCGGCAGCTAAGAGTGTGAGTCCACTTGCCGAGGCGAGGGCTATGATAGCTGTATCGCCGCGGAGGGTATAGTGAGCCACAGTACGCCTACCGAGGGGATCTGATACTTCCACCTCAACACGCTCACCATCGACACATTCGGCAAAACCCTCACCTCCATCCGACAGGGGTACGGAGATGACATCCACATCGGGGGCTACATCGCGGAGACCTCGCGCGAAGGCACTGTTAGCCTCACGAGCACTCAGCGACCCCTTGAACGAATCGAAGGCTACAACAACACGCTTAACCATACTGTCACTCAAAATTAACACCCAAAGATACGACGAATTGCGGAAAAATGCTAACTTTGTCGGAAGATAAATTGAGAAACAGCTATGAGGAGAGCATACTACATTCTACTTTTGGCGGCGCTATTCATCACAGCAGGCTGCAAGCAACAAGAGAGTGACCCACGCTACGACGCGGGCGTATCGCGCGAGTTGGCCGAGTGGCGCAAGGCGACAATCGACAACTTAGAGTATCGTCTACACTTCGACATCCCCGAGGCGAAGGCCGACGAGGTGACAGGCACGGTGGAGATAGGCTTCACCCTCACCGAGGCTATGGAGCTAATAATAGACTTCCGCGAGCCTACAGCGAGCATACGCAGCCTCACGGCAAATGGCTCGGCATGCCGTTATCGTGCCGAGAATGAGCATATCATCATCCCCGCCACAGCGACAAGGGCGGGACACAACGTGGTAGAGATAGCCTTCCGCGCGGGCGACCAGTCGCTCAACCGCAACGACGACTATCTATACACGCTCCTTGTCCCCGACCGTGCGCGCACGCTCTTCCCTCTCTTCGACCAGCCCGACCTTAAGGCGTCCTTCAGCCTTAGCCTCACACTCCCCAAGGCGTGGGTGGCGGTATCGAACAGCAGCATCAAGCACAGCGAGGTGGCCGAAGGACGACAATATGTAGAGTTTATGCCCACCGAGCCGCTGAGCAGCTATCTCTTCAGCTTCGTGGCGGGCAAGCTCGACATGGCAACATACGACGACGGTCGACGCACGATACACGCCTATCACCGCGAGACCAACGCCAAGCGCATAGCGCAGCTCGACGAGATATTTCGGCAGGTGGTGGCATCGTTAGAGTGGTTAGAGGAGTACACGGGCATAGCATACCCCTTTCAGAAGTACGACCTCGTGATGCTCCCAGGCTTCCAGTATGGCGGCATGGAGCATACAGGCGCCACGCTCTACAATGCGGGGCAGATGTTCCTCGGCGACAACCCCACGCTCGACGAGGAGCTACGACGCACGCAGCTCATAGCCCACGAGACGGCACACATGTGGTTTGGCGACTATGTGACGATGCGCTGGTTTGACGATGTGTGGACAAAGGAGGTCTTTGCCAACTACTTCGCTGCACGCATGACAGAGCCCCTATATCCAGATGTAAACCACCGTCTCAACAACCTCAAAAGCTATACCCTCGCCTCGCTCTCCGAGGACCGCACGGAGGGGACTACGGCGATACGTCAAGAGCTTGATAATCTACAAAACGCAGGACTTATATATGGGCAGATAATATACAACAAGGCTCCCTTGGTCATGGAGAAGATGGTTGCCATCATTGGCGAGGAGGCCTTCCGCCGTGGCATCCACGACTATCTCACGACCTACGCCTACGGCAACGCCACATGGCCCGAGCTTATCGCCATCCTCGACAGCTATACGGATGCTGACCTTGCCACCTTCAGCGAGGTGTGGGTACACAGCAAGGGCATGCCACACATAGACTTTGAGCGCGAAGGTAACATACTGACCATCAAGCAGCACGACATCTACGGTCGCGGTCTTGTGTGGCCTCAAGCGATGGCGTGCATGGCGATATGCGAGGATGGCACACAAGAGAGCTTCGAGGTTGTCTTGGACGGCACCACCGCACACCACGCGCTTCCCGACGGCTGCATAGCTCTACTACCCAACAGCGATGGCCGTGGTTATGGTCTCTTTGTGCCCGACAAGGAGTCTATGGCGTGGATCGTGGCCAATAGCGCCACCATAGACGACGACACCACGCGCGAGGCGCTCGCCGTAACCCTCAACGAGTGCTACCGCTGGTCGCTCTTGGATGCCCGCACATGGCTCGACACCCTTATAGGCATGCTCCCCAAGGAGCGTAACCCACTCATAGCCTCGACATTATGCACCTTCCTCACCTCGCCGATGCTACGCACAGCCACTGCTGCGGATGAGACCACGCTGCTCGATATTGCCGAGTGCCACGCCCTACCATCATGCCGCCGCCAGCTCGTCACCACCCTCGCACATGCCGCAACATCGCCCGAGGCTACGGAGCGCATATATAGGTTGTGGAGCGATGCTACGCACCCACACCTCAACGAGATGGACTACTTCAACATAGCCCTCGAGCTTGCCGTGCGCATGCCCGCCGAGCGTGATGATATCATCGCCACGCAGCGCGCACGCCTTAGCAACCCCGACCGTCTTCGCCACTTCGACTACGTAGCACGCGCCACCACCTCGGATATCGAGGCTCTGGATACGCTCTTTACAGAGTTATGCGTGCCCGAGAATCGACGTACCGAGCCGTGGGCGGCATCTGCCCTCGCGCTCATCAACCACCATACGCGCGACGAGCAAAGCGTGAAGTATATACGTCGAGGCTTGGAGGAGCTTCGCGAGGTGCAACGCACGGGCGACATCTTCTTTCCGCGCAACTGGGCAGGGGCACTCCTCGGAGGTCACAAGGGCGCAGAAGCACAACGCGAGGTGGAGCGCTTCTTGGATGATAACCCCGACTACCCCACGCTGCTAAGGAATAAGATTCTACAAGCAGCCGAGATTATGCCATCGCACCACAACAAAATAATCGACTAAATAATGCGCCAAGCATTTGCATAATAGACTTATTTTTTCTACTTTTGCGCTATTAAACGATGACTAAAATGCGGTGTAAACAGCCGTTTTGATAAGCTTTAAAGCGTAACTCGCTGAGGGGGGGGCATTTAGCCCTCTCTCCTCAAGTTGTTTTAAGGAGATTTATTTTTTTAGGCACGC
>JAFUPR010000049.1 GCA_017481145.1 Alistipes sp.
AATATATTCCGTATCTTTGCTCCGAGGTTAATTGTTTATACATTGCAATACAAAAATAGTTAATCTTAGGGAGACTGCAAAGTCTCCTTTTTTGTATTGTCAATGAAAGCTACCTTTGCACTTTGAAATTGAAAGTATAAGATTTAGAATCTGGGTGGATGTAATTGTTGATGCAATAGGATGCGGCGTCAAATAAAATTGGCGGACACCACTGGTCTGATGTGTAGATATTTACATATTTTTTGTGCAGCGCAAGAGGAAATAAAGACCAAAAATTAATATGCCAAAATATTGCTAATAAGGCGAAAATTACTATATTTGCCTCGCAAAAGGCAGAAGTGAATGTGTAAAATTGACTATATTTATAAGTATAATATATTTCTGAAATAGAACAAAAACGAATAATTACCTATGTATATTAACGCAACAGGCTATTACGTTCCCGAGGCGAGGGTTGGAAATGACTACTTTCTTGAGGTAAATGGCAAGACCGACGAGTGGATTCGTCAGCGCACGGGCATTGTCACACGCTCGAAGGCGTCGGATGATGAGAATATCAATACCATGGCGCTTCGGGCGGTTGAGATGGCTGTCAAGCGTCTGCCCTACGATATCGGGGATGTTGACCTTATCGTCGCTGCGTCATACTCGCCACACGATACGGTGGCTACACCTGCGCATGTCATACAGAATCGTTATGGCATACAGGGTGTTAAGGCTGTATATGTGTCGTCGGCATGCTCGTCATTCATGAATGCGCTGGAGATTGTAGAGTGTTACTTCAAGGCGGGCAAGGCGACGAAGGCTTTGGTTATCGGTGGCGATAAGAATACGGCCTACTACCACCCCGAAGACCCTAAGAGTGGTCATCTGTGGGGTGATGCTTCGGCGGTATTCTTCCTATCTAAGGAGCGCATGACCGAGAGCGATGCACGTATTGTGGAGCTTACGACCGAGGCTTTGGGCTATCACGATAACTCGGTGGAGGCGATAAACATGCGTCCTTACGCTGGGGGTATATCTATGACTAACGGCAAGGATGTCTTTATCAAGGCGTGTCAGACGATGCCTCGCAATGTGCGCTATCTTCTTGAGAATAATGGCTATACGCTCGACGACCTCAGCTATTTGGTGGCACATCAGGCCAACCTTCGCATCCTCAACAATGTGGCCTCCGACCTTAAGCTACGTCCCGAGCAGGTGTTGCAAAATATTGTTGAGCTTGGCAATACAGGCTCGGCATCCTCGGCGCTTGTTTATGCCGAGAATAGCCACCGTTTTAGGCGCGGTGACGTCATCGTGATGACGGTATTTGGTGGAGGTTATTCCACGGGAGGCTGCCTTATTGTGGCGTAGAGGCTGTTTAGATCTGTTTGTGAAATTATAGTCCCCTGCGCTTCAACAGCCAGGCCATGGCGCGGTAGAGGCCGTCGACGGTGGGGCGTAGTGCTGTAGGTAGGGCGTTGAGGAGCTTGAGGCGGCGTAGCTGACCACGTGAGCGGCGTGTGAAGGCGAATATCTCTGCCACACGGCGCGCATCCTCCGTGCCTCCGCGTACAGATTGTGTTATACCCTTACCTATGGCTATGCGAGCTATATACTCGTTCATGGTGGCATCACCCGAGGGCAAGTATAGCTCCTCGATGGTGTGGCGGCTATGCTCCGAGCGGTATATTGAGGCGGAGCGGTTCGATGCCGTGCGCCAGTAACGCACAAGCGACATGGGCGAGAATACGAATGTGGCATTACGCTGCATCATGCTTGCCCATAGCCACTGGTCCTCACCTATACGCATGCCTTCAGGGAAGCCTCCTACGGCTTCGATAGTTGCCTTGCGTAGCGTTGCTGTAGATGGGATGATGGGGTAGCGGCCGCGTAGTGCTTCCTCGGCGGGGTTTACATAACCCTCACATGTGGGCACAGGGGCTGCAACACGTTTGTTATCGTTGACGATGTCGAAGGCCGTAGTGTAGGCGTCGGCATCGGGGTAATACTCCATAAGTCGGCATACCTCGGCAATGTATCCCGAAAGCCACATATCGTCAGCATCGAGCAGTGCAACATAGTCGCCCTTAGCCTCACGGATGCCGCGATTGCGGGCTGCACTGACACCACTATTCTCCTGAACGATAAGCCTTATATGTGCTGAGGGATGCTCCTCAATAAGACGCTCGACAATCGCTCGTGAGCCATCTGTCGAGCCATCATCCACGACTATAATCTCCTCTGGCGCGAGGCTCTGATTGATGACAGAGCTTAGGGCTCGTTCAACCTCCAACTCCTTGTTATATAGTGGTATAACGACAGAAATACGTTCAGATTCGTCGGTGGCCATCCTCTCGCCGAAGTGAAGAATCTCGGGGGCATGGTTTAGGCGTTTATCCTCGGGTAGCCACTTCTGTATGTCGCCGTAGTGGTTACGTAGGTATGTCTCAAGGTCGGAGGGCGCCCATACCTCCATGTCGCCAAAACGTCGACGCTCGGGACTCTCGATGGCCGTGGCGGCAATCATATCCTTAGGCATGCGCACGATGTTGTAGCGCGAGGCGTTAGTATTGTTATAACGTGTAAGCTCGCGATGTAGGCGGCTGTATATCTGCTCCTTACTCATGCAGAGGGTGACAAGTCGTATTACGGCGCATGAGATTATGCTCTTGGGCATGACAACGCCGTTGTTAGCCTGTCCGAACCATCGCCATAGCCACGCACTCTTTGCTGTGAAGCAGTTTATCCAGAAGCGTACGCGCGAGCGCTGCTTGCGTTCGGCCGTGCGGTTGTCAGGGATACGGTCGTAGGGAAAGATGTCGATGTATATGCCCTCCTCGATGGGTAGACCCACCCATTCGCTCTCGACAAAACGTGTGTTACGCTTGCGCACCTTAGCGAAGTAAAAGGGGGTGTTGGGCTCTGTTGTGAACTCTTGTAAGGTGTAGCCCTCGGCCAGGAGTGCTGGTGCCTCGTGCAGGAAGCGCTCGTAGTTTTCGCGTGTCATGCCGAGGTCTATGTCGTCATCCCATGGGACTATGTCCTCAAAAAAGTGAGCACCTATGGCCGTGCCTCCCTGTATGAAGTAGGGGATGCCCGCTGTGTCGCACACGCGTATCACCTCGCGCATGATGTCGCGAAGCTCGTGGTGTAGTCTGCGTAGTATGTCGCTGTTGTACTTCATAATAGGTCGTGTATCAGAAGGTTACAGCCACGAATATCGCTACCTGCGATGCGTCCCTCGATGCAGAAGCTACCGTCGGCATGGAGACGTCCGAGATCCTGAGTCTGTATGAAGGCGCAAGAGTCTATGTTGGCAAGGTCGATAATGTCTATGCCACCACGCATACCCTGTGGTTTGTGGTCAAAGGGGTCGTTAATGTCACGCACGAGGATGCGCATCCACGATGGCGTGCGGAATATACCCTCGCCCGCGGAGTATGCTTGCGACGATAGCTCTGCCATGCCGTATTCCGAGTGTATGGTCTTGAGACCAAAGCCTCTGCATAGTATGGCATGTAGTTCCTCTTTGGCTATCTCCTTGCGCCGTCCCTTCATGCCACCCGTCTCCATGACGATGGTGTCCTTTAGCTTCGGGGCGTACTTCTCCGCCAAGTCCCATAGGGCGTAGCTTACGCCTAACAATATCTTAGGCTTCGTATCAGCCTCCATGTCGGCGATAAGTCGCTCATAATTATTTAGATAGAAGCCTCCGCTTCCAGCTAAACGTATCAGTTCATCAACCATAAAGACAAGCGATGAGCCCTCACGCTCTAAGTAGCTTGGCAGCAGGCCGTAGATGCTCCACTGTGCGGGGTCGCCGTAAAATGCGGTGAAGGCGGCAAGGAATGTCTTGCGATAGTTCTCGACCGAGGACATCATGTGTCGCGAGGCGACGGTCGAGCCCGTATTGCTCGAGGTGAAGACCACCTCTGGTTCGCTCTTGCCCGAGTATACATCCTCGGTCTTGAAGAGCTCGATGGGTAACATCGGTATATCCTCGACGCATGTTATCGATGTAGGCTCTATGCCGAGGAGCTCGACATAACGACGATAGGGGGCGCAGCGCACCGCCTGAAGGCGAAATAGCTCTAATGCCCGCGAAGTGAAATCCTCGGGACTGGTGATGCTGAGTATGTCGTTGATGGTTGTCATAGCTGCGCAAAGATAATAAAAAGTATGTTGTTTGCACCACTTGAGAGTTATAAAGATGCAATAGTTCTCTGTAATAGACCCATCGTTACGATGGCAAAGATATGTAAAAAGTATGTTGTTTGCACCACTTGAAAGTTATAAAGGTGCAATAGTTCTCTGTGAGTAAGTCCATCGTTACGATGGTAAAGGTGTAAAAATAATTATGTTGTATCCAAAATAATGAATAAGTATATTCATTATATTATAAAAATGATTACCTTTGCGGGAGAAAAGTTTTATTCTTAGAGATATGCAGAAGATAAAGGTTATTTTTACCATGGTGCTAATCATGGCGGCTATGGTAATGGTTGGTTGTGAGGGTGGTGATACGAACACTAATGGAGGTATCCCTGTGATCATGCTCGACCGTACGCAGTTGAATGTCGATGGCAATGGTGGTGATATGGTCATCTACTACAGCGTAGATAATGCAGTTAAGGGTGTCGGTATCAAGGTGTCGTCGAGAGTCGACTGGGTTGAGGTCAAGAGCACGAAGGATTCGCGCATAGTCCTTGCCGTCGCGAAGAATACGTCTATCAACGCTCGCGAGACTATTGTCACGGTCGACTATGAGGGTATGGAGCGCTCGGTGTTCATCACCATAAATCAAGATAAGGCCATCCTTGACATGTTTAGCTTTGAGGTTACGGATGTAACGTATATGGGTTGCAAGGTGCGCTATACGCCCGTTGACGATAGCATGCAGTATATGGCCAACATCATCGATAAGGAGTATTTCACCTATTCGGGTGTCGACACGGAGGAGGCCTTTATTCAGGCCGAGATGGATAACTATCTTAAGACGGCGGAATACTACCAGGTGACCCTTGAGGAGCTCATGGACATGCTCACACCGCAGTTGATATATACGGGTGAGACGGTGCGCGAGTTTGCGAATATGCAACATAGCGGCAAGTATGTGATATATAGCTATGGCGTTAACTTCAGCGGTAACGAGTATGAGGTTACTACACCTATACACCACACTATCGTCGAGCTGCCTATGCCCTCGATGTACGATGTGACGTTCAATCTGGTGGCCACGTGGACATCGTCAGGTGCGACGCTAAGTATCACACCCGAGAACTGGGATGGCTACTACAACATTCAGATTGCCCCGAGCGACTCGTTGTACTATGCCCCCGAGGGTGAGGCTCTCTCGGAGCTTACCATCCGTTCGTTGGCTAATGCCTTCTATAAGAGTGCTCGCTCGGCCATAGCCCAGGGCACGACCCCCGAGAAGTTCCTCGCCTCGACATGTTACAAGGGTTATAATCAGCTGCCTTTGGCCATAGAGCGTGGTCGAAAGTATATGATTATCGTCTTTGCCGTTGAGTCAGAGGAGGGTGCCATCCCCGTCATGCGCTCAATACCCTCGGTGACATATCTTCATTAGTCCAACCCATTAAATTCGCATGGTTATGAGGAAATTGCTGTTGCTGTGTACATTTTTTGTGACGCTGGCTTGTAATAATGAGCAGCCCGATGCTATCGACTCTCCAACGATTACTCCCGAGCGATATAGCTTCGATGTGGGCAAGGAGGGTGGACGCTATCAGCTAGCCTATGCCCTCACTAACCCTATTGTGGGAGCACCCCTTGTGGCCGATAGCGATGCGGCATGGATTACCGCTATTGATGTGACGACGGAGGGTGTTGTGGCCTTTGTTGTCGAGTGTAACGATACGCCCGATGAGCGTACGGCGACAATCACGCTGCGCTATCCGTCGGCTGTTGCGTTCCCCGAGGTGGAGGTAAGACAGGCTGCCACGACGACTACAGCCCTCAATATGACCATCACCAATATCGACTACTCGGAGTGTACGGTAGAGGTCATCCCCGAGAGTGATGACGCCCCATATATCATTATGATGGCTGAGAAGGCCTACTTTGCAAGTTTAAATATCGAGAGTGTTGACGACCTCGTATCCTCGGATGAGACCTACTTCAGCACACTCAAAGGTGAGGATGTAAGCCTCGAGGAGTTCCTCCCAAAGAGCAACCTCGAGCGCCGTGGTCGTACCACACAGCGCTGGGCGGAGCTATCGCCCGCTAAGGAGTATGTAATCTATGCCTACGGTATTGATGTCGTGGGGGATAGCTACCGCAGGACAACCCCCGTCTATCATAAGATTGTAGAGTCTCGTCTCCCCGAGCGTGAGAGCGTCGCCTTCGATGTAGATATTGTTGCCGAGGGCCCCGAGGTGAGCGTCACGGTCATCCCCGAAGTGTGGGATGGCTACTATATGGTGCAGTTTGTTGAGGATACAGAGGCTGGCTTCGTGCCCGAGGGCGAGTCCTTTGGTGCGGATAGGGAGGTGGCTCTTGCTGAGTCGTTCTTCTATGTGGCCGACCATCTCTACTACTTCGAGGAGCTCACGGCCGAGGAGGTGATGCAGCGTGTGGGACATATCGGTACGGTGACCATCGCCGATACACTTAATGCCAACCATACATATATGGTCATGGTCTACGCCATAGCCTCGGACGAGGGGCGTGTGCCGATGGTGGTGTCGTCGCCCATTGTCGACTACTTCGCCACGGGTGATGTTGGCACATCGTCAATGACCTTCGAGGTAGATATATATAACATAAAGCCCCGCTCGGTGGATATATCGATTACACCCTCTACCGACGAGCAGTATAACGCTGTGGTGATGTACGCCTCAAACCTCCCCGTGGGAAGCAAGGAGCAACAGTTAGACTATATCTGTAGGGCGTATGCCCCTCTTGAACTTACGGGCGTCTACACGGAGCATATTGACCAGCTGCCACCCGACACGGAGTTTGTCCTTGCTGTCTATGGCTACTATGCTGGTATGCCGACGACAGAGCTTAGTCTCTATCACTTCGCTACAGCTAAGGATGGCGTTGGTGGCAATACCATAACCGAGGTGCATTGCGCTGCCTACGACTTAGACGAGGTCGTTGCACTCTCGCCCTACTATAGTAGCTATGTCGGCTATGCCGACTACTTCCTCTCTGTCGAGGTTGTCACTGCCGAGCCATCACCTACGCTCCACTTCGATGTCTTTGCGCGTAGCGTGTATGAGGAGTCTGGCGTGGAGGCTATCCGTGAGAGTCTCTTGGAGTACTCCTACACCTCGTCACCCGACTGGGCGCTCTGTACCTATGGTAACGAGTATGTCATCTGTGGTATGGCCGAGGATGAAGATGGCTTTGTCGGTGAGATGTTCATCTCGGAGCCTATAAGCTTCAGCTTTGAGGATAGGTCGGAAGCCTCGGTATTTGTCGAGCTATATAAAGAGTATACCACGTCGTTTTGACGTGGTATACTCTTTATATGTATGTCATAATCTACAACTTCACGCCGTAGGCAAGGTCGCCAGCATCGCCTATACCTGGGACAATATACGACTTTGATGTAAGCTCCTGGTCAACAGCGGCGCACCATAGTGTGCATCGCTTAGGGTCGGTATGCTTAAGCACATAGTCTACACCCTGCTCCGAGGCGAAGGCTGCGGCAAAGTGCGTGTGGTTGGGCTCGCCAGCACGACGTATGAGGGCGTCGTAGACGAGCATGAGCGACGTGCCCGTAGCAAGCATCGGGTCGACAAGGATAAGTGTCTTGCCCGCAAGTGACGAGGTGGATACATACTCCACATCGACGATAAACGAACCGTCGGGGCGGCTCTTACGATAGGCCGACACGAAGCCATTGTCGGCATCGTCGAAGTAGTTCAGGAAGCCCTGGTGAAAGGGTAGACCTGCACGTAGTATCGTGGCGATGACGACCTTGTCCGATATCTCCTCCACGGCGGCGATGCCTAAGGGAGTCTCGACCATGCGTGTCGTGTAGTTGAGCCTCTTAGATATCTCGTAGGCCATGATCTCGGCTACACGCTCCATGTTACGACGAAAGCGCATAGAGTCGCCCTGAATGGTCTTGTCGCGCATCTGGGCGAGGAACTTGTTGAGAATAGTATTCTCCTGGTTGAGTATCTTTACCATAGCAGTCTTTGTTTGTTGTCGGGTTAGTATAGGAAATTATTGAAAGGATAACGTCCTGCGTGTATCTCGCGCACCATGCCGTAGAGGTCCGAGCGTAGCTTGTCGATGCCCACCTTGTCGCGTGCCGAGATAAAGATGCAGGGGGTGTTAGCCTTGGCTATCCAGCTCTTCTTGAGGTCGTCGAGTGATAGGTTCTCCTTCGTTGCGGGCGTGAGGTCATCCTCCTCCTTGGGGGTGTAGGTGTAGGCATCAATCTTGTTGAAGATGAGGAATGTGGGCTTGTCGCCTGCGCCAATGTCGGCGAGCGTCTGCTTAACCACGGCAATCTGATCCTCGAAACCTGGGTGTGATATGTCGACAACATGGAGTAAAAGGTCGGCCTCGCGCACCTCGTCGAGTGTCGACTTGAACGACTCGATAAGCTCAGTCGGGAGCTTACGTATGAATCCCACAGTGTCGGACATGAGGAAGGGCTGGTTGTCGAATACCACCTTACGCACCGTTGTGTCGAGTGTTGCGAAGAGCTTATTCTCGGCAAACACCTCGCTTTTGGAGAGGAGGTTCATCAGTGTTGACTTGCCTACGTTGGTATAGCCTACCAATGCCACGCGCACCATCTGACCACGATTTGAGCGCTGCACGGCCATCTGGCGGTCTATCTTTTTGAGGTCCTCCTTGAGCTTCGATATGCGGTTACGCACGATACGGCGGTCTGTCTCGATCTCGCGCTCACCAGCACCACCACGCGTTCCTGTGCCACTACGCTGGCGCTCGAGGTGTGTCCATAAGCCCGCCAAGCGAGGAAGCATATACTCGTTCTGAGCCAGCTCTACCTGTGTCTTGGCGTATGCCGTTTGTGCTCGCGACATGAATATGTCGAGAATAAGTCGCGTGCGGTCCATAATGCGGCAGGGCATCGCCTGCTCGATGTTGCGTGTCTGTGCAGGCGAGAGCTCGTCGTCGAATATCGCCACGTCTATCTCGTTCTCCTTGCACCACAGGGCTATCTCCTCGAGCTTGCCTGGGCCTACATATATCTTTGATAGGGGCTGTGGCAGACGCTGCGTAAAACGGCGCACGCTCTCTATGTTGGCGGTCTCGGCTAAAAACTCGAGCTCATCAAGGTACTCCACCGCTGTGTCGGGGTTTTGGCTATCGCGTATTACGGCAACCAAGACGGCACGCGTTCTGCGCTCCTCGACAGTGGGTATGGGCTCCCTGTTTTTGCACCTCTTTTGTATCTCCTCTTTCATCCTTATATATAAATAGGTGTGCCCTAAAGGTTATTAGTTGTTGGGCACTATAAAGTATCAAATAAAGGGGCACACCTATTAAGTGAACCCCTTCATGCTTATGCCGTGGCCTCTTAGTTCTGAATCTTGAAAGCTACGGGCAGTGTGAACGATACCTTTACAGGCTTACCACGCTGCTTACCAGGCTTCCAACCATTCTTCATCTCGTTAGCCTTCTTCAATACGTCGATAGTAGCATCCGAGAGGGTCTTATCGGGCGACTGGAGCACCTTGAAGTTGGTCATCTTACCATCCGCACCAACGACGAACTGGATAACTACGTTACCCTGAATACCATTCTCGAGGGCAATCTGCGGATACTTAACATTCTGCTGTACCCATGTACGGAACTCGGGAAGGCCACCACC
>JAFUPR010000050.1 GCA_017481145.1 Alistipes sp.
CTCGCGCAGCTCCACCTTCGACAATGCTCCGTGCGAGGTGGTGAAGCAGACGATAACGCCGTCATAGGTCAGCCCCTGAAGATATGGGCCGTGGTTGATTGTAAATGGCTGCTCTGCGCTCTGCGCAGTCTGTGCCTGCACACCTGCGGTGGCGAGCAGCACGATGGCTATAATTGAAAAAATACGTTTCATATCTTACTCTCTGTTTGCTCTTAATGCTTCACGCTCCGCCTCTGTGAGCGTTGCGCCGTATGCACGATTCTGCGGGAGGATGTTGGCATCATATACCATCTTTGCCTCCGCAGCGCGTGTTGTCATCATCTCTGTGGGCTTGAACTGCAATGCTGCTGCGGCCTTGTTGCTCTTGAGTATAGATTTGCCTCGTCCGATGTTTGACACGGTTTCAAACAATATAAAGTCGCCTGAGAAGTTCATCGTTCCATCCTCATTTATCGTAATGTTCAACTCGGCCCACTCGTTCATCGGCATCGGGAATACGTAGCACTGGTATGTCTGATATGATGACTGGATGTTCGACTCGTTATAGTAGTCATCAAGGTTCACCTGCGGCTTGATGCCGTCAGCGTAGTCGTTGTCGCCCTTGGCGTTGAAGTTCATAAAGGTGATGGGCGCGTAGGTGTAGATGTACGAGCCGAAGGTCTTCTCCATTACGTCCATACCGCAGTTCTTGCCGTTTGTGGTCTTGCCGACAATGTGTACGGGCACATCCAATCCCTCCAGACCCTTGATAACCATCTCGCTGGCCGAGGCTGTCGAGTTAGATGCAATCACCCACAACTCGGGCAAATCGAGGTTTGGCAAATCCTTATTCTTGAACTCGTCACCCAGGCCGTTCTTGGTGATAAGACAGTCGTCGTTGAGATACTCCGCGGGGAAGAGTTTGTTCTTGGGGTTACGCTTCAGCGTGGCGTAGGTCTTACCCACGTAGCTCTCCGATAGGAGCATACTTCCCAGCATCGTACTTGTATTCACCGAGCCACCGCCATTCACTCTTAGGTCGAGGATAAGGTCGGTTATACCCTTTGCTGCCAGATACTCCATCGCCTCGATAAGCTCCGCGTCGTATTCGCTCTCGAAGCCGAGGTACGACAGATAACCAATCTTCTTGCCGTCGGGGTTGATTACCTTAGCCACCGCCTCGTCAAACTCCAGCACGGTGTAGTGTGCCACGGGGCTGGGCAGATAATCCGCCGCGGTAAGACTCTTGCGATAGACGATATCCTTCTGCGTCTGCTTGTCGTAGGTCTCGCCCTCGATAGTGATAGAGCCTGTGCCACTCTCAAGCTTACTGCGTTGCGTCGCAAACTGTATAGCATTAGCCTCATTGTAAACGCCGTTAACATAGGGCGTAGGAATAGTGTTGCCATCCACCTTCGAGATGGTGTCGCCTCGCTTCAGGCCGGCATTTGCTGCGGGTGAGCCAGGATATACGTGCTCCACAACAAAGATTGCCGTGTTGTTTGAGCCGCCAAAGTAACGCCCAGCAATCAGGATTCCGAAGCTGTTCTTCATTCTATCGTCGTCGGCACGTGTGGCACTCTCTTGGGTGATGTATGAGTAGAGATAGCGTGTGCCTTCCACCACATAGCCATCCTCCATATTTGTGGTCATACTGAGCAGCGATGTCGAGAGGAACTTATCGTAGGCCAGCGTGTAGTCGAAGGTGTTGAGCTTCTCCTTGTACTCGTCCAGCCAGTAATACTCGTCCTGCAGACGCTGGTCAACCCAC
>JAFUPR010000051.1 GCA_017481145.1 Alistipes sp.
AATATATTCCGTATCTTTGCTCCGAGGTTAATTGTTTATACATGGCAATACAAAAATAGTTAATCTTAGGGAGACTGCAAAGTCTCCTTTTTTGTATTGTCAATGAAAGCTACCTTTGCACTTTGAAATTGAAAGTATACTCGTAATGTGTGACTGACAGCAGCAATTGAAAAAAGTGACAAAATGTCACACTCTTGAGGCGTGGCACGCAGTTTGTCGTAGCCGAAAGCGTGTGCAGCAATTCTGCCACGAACAGAGATAGATAACAACGTAAACTAAAAATATAGATGTTATGACAAACGGAAAAATTGGGGTGACGACAGAAAACATCTTCCCCGTAATCAAGAAGTTCCTATACTCGGATCACGAGATATTCCTTCGTGAGCTTGTTTCTAACGCCGTGGATGCCACGCAAAAATTAAAGACACTATCCTCTAAGGGTGAGGCTGAGGGCGAGCTTGGTGACCTCACAATACACATAGGTGTCGACGAGGAGAAGAAGACTCTCACCATCACCGACCGCGGCATAGGCATGTCGCAAGAGGAGGTAGACCGCTACATCAACCAGATAGCCTTCTCGGGCGCCGAGGAGTTTATGGCCAAGTATAAGGACCAGGCCATCATCGGCCACTTCGGCCTCGGCTTCTACTCGTCATTCATGGTGGCCGACAAGGTGGAGATATTCTCGCAGTCGTACCGCACGGAGGAGAAGAGCGTACACTGGAGCTGCAACGGCTCGCCCGAGTTCGAGATGGAGGAGCTTGACGAGAAGCTCGACCGTGGTACACGCATCGTACTACACCTCTCTGACGACTGCGCCGAGTATGCCCAGCGTGGCGAGATATCGAAGCTACTACGCAAGTATTGCCACTTCCTACCCATACCCATAGCCTTCGGCAAGAAGCAAGAGTGGAAGGATGGCAAGTATGTCGACACCGACGAGGAGAACATCACGAACGACACCACACCCCTATGGACTCGCAAGCCCACGGACATCACTGCCGAGGAGTACAAGGCCTTCTACGCCGACCTATTCCCCGCGAGCGAGGAGCCTTTATTCTACATACACCTCAACATAGACTACCCCTTCAACCTCACGGGCATCCTCTACTTCCCGAAGATACGCAACAACTTCGAGATACAGAAGAACCGCATACAGTTATACTCTAATCAGGTGTTCGTCACCGACGAGGTAACGGGCATCGTACCCGAATACCTCACCTTGCTCCATGGTGTCATCGACTCGCCCGACATCCCGCTAAACGTGTCGCGCAGCTACCTACAAAGCGACTCCAACGTAAAGAAGATATCGGGATATATCACCCGCAAGGTTGCTGATCGTCTACAGGAGCTCTTCAACACCATGCGCCCCGACTACGAGGGCAAGTGGGATGACCTCAAAATATTCATCGAATATGGCATGCTCACCGACGAGAAGTTTGCCGAGAAGGCCGCCAACTTTATGTTATGGAAGAGCATCGAGGGCAAGTACTACACATCGGCAGAGTATGTCGAGAAGGTTAAGGATATGCAGACCGACAAGGATGGCTTCACCATCATGCTCTATGTCGACGATGTAGAGGGTAAGAACGCCTTTGTCGAGGCGGCCAAGGCTAAGGGCTACGACATCCTCGAGCTAAACGGCCAGTTGGACAGCCACTATATCCAATATTTCGAGTCAAAGAATGAGAAAGTACGCTTCGTGCGCGTGGATAGCGACGTGGTAGAAAACCTTATTCGCAAGGAGGAGCGCACGGCGATGTCGCTGAGCAGCGAGCAGCAGCAGATTATGCGCCCCGTGTTCGAGAGCCAGATGCCTAACGACGAGAAGATACACTACCACGTATCGTTCGAGGCTATGTCGAAGGATGCTGCTCCCGTGGTTATCACACAGAATGAGTTTATGCGCCGCATGAAGGATATGGCTGCTACGAGCGGTGGCGAGATGAGCCGCTTCTACAGCGAGATGCCCGACAACTTCACCATCACGGTCAACGGCAACCACCCCATCGTCCTCGATATCCTCGGCGAGGTGGAGGGCGAATATGGCGACAAGCTACGCACCATAGGCAAGAAGATAGCAGCTGCCGAGCAGGAGGAGAGCCGCTTCGAGGAGACGGTCAAGGATAAGAAGGCCGAGGATCTCACACCCGAGGAGCGCGACATGCGCGAGACACTATCGAAGCGCGTGGTAGAGCTCCGTCAGGAGCGCGACACACGCCTTGAGGAGATTGGCCGCGAGAACCGCAAGGTGCGACAAATAATCGACCTCGCGCTGCTCTCTAACGGCATGCTCAAGGGCAAGAACCTTACGGACTTTATCCAGCGTAGCATCTCGCTGATAGAGTAATAGATAACATCAAATAATTAGTGCGCTCGAAAATTTCGAGCGCACTAATTATTTTAATATGGCTACTAATATCTCGCCCAGGTCTCCATCAAGATGACCATCACCGCAACAATGGGTATAAGTATCGCGGACACAACAGCCTCGCTACCACCAACGAGTGTCATTATAAGCAACCCTATGGCTGAGACAAATATCGTAATAGCAGAGACAAGCCTCAACCTATAAGGGTTATACTTGTCCTTACTACTGATGGTGTTTATCATCCAATCGCCCTTGCCAAGAAGTATCACCACACCGAGCGATAGCAGCATGACTGTGACGACGATAATTGTGATAGATTCGACTGACATAGTTAGATGTATTGTGTCTTGCGGCGCTTGGCACGCAGACGGATGTTTAGAATCTCTTGTTGCGAGCGACGACGGATATAGATTAAACGCAGGTATGAGGCGAGGGTTAGCACGAGCATCACAGCAGCCGAAATCAGGAAGTAGCGTAGGAAGTACATATCGTTGATAGCCGCTCTCTCAAAGGGCAGCCATGGCACTATCAACAACGCCACAGACATAACAACACCTGCGGTAGTGGCTGTCCTCCAACGTGAGCGTGGCGCCTTACGACGAACATGTAGGAGGCAGGCAACAATGAAACACAACAAACTCGCAACCAGCAAGGGAAGCACGAGGTGAGGCCTCTCTACAGCCATATCCTCCATATCGAGCAACAGCACCACCACGAGAGATTCTAATATTAGTGGTAGTGTTATTTTGAAGCCCTTGTCGGGGCTCTTCCCCAGGCGACGATTAGACATTCGCTGTATGCCGCCAATGCGTATCCTAAAGAGACTTGCTCTATTCCAACTCATTGCCACCCTCCTGCTTTACCTTTTTCTTTGCGCGAGGCTTGCGTCCACTACGACGCAAGGCCTCGGCAATAATCCATTGCAACTGTCCATTCACGGAGCGGAACTCGTCGGCTGCCCACTTCTCGAGGGCATCCATCGTCTCACCATCAATGCGAAGGACAAAGTTGCGTGTAGACTCCTTTGCTGCCATGGGCAGTAGATTTTTAGTTGTGGAGCGTACCTGTATTCACCACGGGCTGCGCGGCCTCGTCAGCACAGAGGACAACGAGTAGGTTGCTCACCATCGCCGCCTTGCGCTCCTCGTCGAGCTCAACGACACCCTCCGTAGAGAGACGATCAAGGGCTATCTTAACCATCGACACAGCACCCTCAACAATCTTCTCGCGTGCCGAGATAATAGCATCGGCCTGCTGGCGGCGCAACATAGCAGCCGCAATCTCTGGAGCATAGGCGAGATAGTTGAGACGCGCCTCGACAACCTCGATACCAGCAATCATAAGGCGCTCGTTAAGCTCGTCGGTGAGTCGGTCATTAATCTCGTCACCACCCGAACGCAGTGTCACCTCCTCGCTCTCGCCCTTAGTATTCTCGTCGTAGGCATACATGCCCGCAACTTGACGCAATGCCGAGTCACTCTGCACCGCCACGAAGTTCTCGAGGATGTTCATGCGGCTGTTAGAGCCTAATGCGCCAACCTCCGTAGGTGAGTCAATCTCGAATACAGCATTGTAGGCACCGTCATTCTTAATCTTCCACACCACAACCAAGCCTATAAGTATGGGGTTACCCGCCTTATCGTTAACCTTGATGGGGTCTACGTTGAGGTTACGGGCACGCAACGATATCTTCTTGGCCGTCATGAAGGGGTTTACCCACCAGAAGCCCGTGTCGTAGAACGTACCGCGATAGTTGCCAAAGAAGAGCAATACGCGTGACTCGTTAGGCTCGAGCATGATATAACCACCAAGCATAATAAACATAGCGAGCGAGAACACCACAATACCTATGATAGCCAAAGCATTAGCATCAGCACAATTGGCCTGCCATACGATGCAGAGCACCACGGCCACAACAAGCAATAGATTCAATACAAGGGCAACGAAACCGTTAAGCTTCCAACCCGAATAGGTGTAATTCTTCATAACTTTCTATTTTTATTGTTAAACATATCCCCCACTTCCTTACAACTTTATATCTGCCTCTTTTGTCGGTGTACGCATACGCCAAAACTCCGCCTTCCACGGCCAAATACGCAGTTTACCCACTGAGTAGCCACCTAATAGCCAGCTCCAAAATATTCTCTTAGTCTTCATAGCTGCAAGGTTTTAATATAATATCATTTTGATATCACAAAGATACGACAAAATATTTTAATTATGCAAGAGTTTTTGAAGTTTTTTTTGAGGTTGAGGCATCGAGGTTTCGGGCAGATGTTTCGACTACGCTAACGCTCCGCTCAACATGACAGAGAAAAAGAGGAGCGCGGGACTAATTTGGGTTAGACTGGGTCTATCGCAAAAGCAATGACCTCTGGATAGTACATTGAATTCATGACGTCCATTAGAAAAGAGGTTTCGACTACGCTAACGCTCCGCTCAACATGACAGAAAGGAGTAGCGCGAGACTAATTTCTTGTCAGAAGGGGTCTAATTTAGTGCCGACACGAAAAATGGCGGATGGGACATACTAAGCGTATTTCCCATTCGCCATTTTGACTGAGGTGCCGAAGCATACCCCTTATCACGAGAAATTTTTAGCGTCAAAAGTAGTGAGATGTGGTGCATTGCAAAAGTATATCCCTCGGGATAGTACTAAAACGTACAGCCCGAGGGGTATAGCTTATTGGAATGTGCCACAGATTGCGGCTTTTCACGCTAAAGAGCGGCAAGCATAAGAAGCTGCGCTGTCAACACTCTGAGGAACATAACTACAGGATAGACGGTAGCATAGCTCACGGCTGGCATGTCGTTACCTGATGATGTGCTGGCAAAGCCGAGGGCTGGAGGGTCGGTCATAGAGCCCGCCATAAGACCCATAAGGGTGTAGTAGTTGAGCTTAAACTTAAGGCGTGCAAGGAGTGCCACAAGGACAAGGGGCAAGACGGTGATGATGACACCATAACCTATCCACTTATAACCACCGTCGACAATGGCGTCGATGAAGCCGTCGCCAGCGCCTATACCCACGGCCGCGAGGAACATGGCAAGGCCTATCTCGCGGAGCATGAGGTTAGCACTCATGGTCGTATAGGTGACAAGATGGAAGTGCGGGCCATAACGACCAAGGAGTATGGCGATGATCAGAGGGCCACCAGCAAGGCCGAGCTTCACGGGCTGCGGGATATTCATCAGAGGCATAGAGCCAAGGATAACACCCAGGGCTATACCTATGAATATGGGCAAGAGGTTAGGATGATCGAGCTTCTTGAGCGAGTTACCCAGCACCTTCTCTGCCTGAGCAACAGCAGCCTCAGGACCCACAACCATAACCTTATCACCCACCTGCAACTCCATACCCTGATATGGGATGAGGTCGACACCAGCACGGTGTACGCGGGTGATGTTGATGCCATAGCGCGTGCGAAGACGCAGGTCTGAGAACTTCTTGCCATTGATCTCCTCGCGTGTGATAAGGATGCGTCGTGACACAAGAGGTGTAGACTGCATAGCCGTAGCGCCCCAATCGTCAGCCGTCATCTCCACAGGCTTACCGAAGAAGGCGAGGATAGCCTCGCTGTCCTCCTCCGTACAGATGATACGCAGACGGTCACCAATGGCGAGCTTAGAGTTACCATCGGCCATGACAATCTCGCCCGAGGGGTGCATGATGCGCGACACCACGAACTGACGGTTTATGAGCATGTGGGCAATGGCGATAGTCTTACCCTCGAGCATCTCGTTGGTAAACTCCACCGAGAAGCGCTGAGGCAGGTTGGTGACGTCGCTCATGGCAGCAAGACCCTCATCCTCCTTCTTGAAGTCCACGCGCAGGATATAGCGCATGATGATGATTGTCATGATGATACCCACGACACCCAAGGGGTATGCCACAGCATAGCCCAACGATATAGAGTCGGCAATAGCTGGGTCAGCAAGACCCGAGTCGGCATACGCCTGCTGCGCAGCACCGAGACCTGGAGTGTTAGTCACAGCACCCGAGAGGACACCCACCATCGTAGGTAGGGGCTCACCCGTGATGAGGTGTATGACGTAAGTCGTTGTCACACCAAGTAGTATGACCAGCGTGGCAAGGCCTATGAGTTTCAAACCACCGCTCTTGAGCGACGAGAAGAATCCAGGACCTACCTGCAAGCCGATAAAAAAGACAAAGAGTATAAGTCCGAACTCCTTGATGAAGTGGAGCGTATCGTGATGGATAGTTCCAGGATCAAGGAAATGACCAAAGGCGATACCCGTGAATAGTATCCACGTCATACCGAAAGATATACCCTTAATCTTGATACGACTAAGCGCTATACCCGAGGCTATCACGGCCGCGAGGACAAAGACAGTGTGCGCTATCGAGGGGTTTGCAGGGTCGCCGCTACCCATGACGACAGTCTTAAGCCAATCGAAGTTCATTATTACAGTGTGTTTGGGTTTTCTCTATTTAGGGGGCAAAGATAGGCATTAAATGTTAAAGAGCAAAGTATCACAGCTCATATCTTCTACAAACGCTACATTTTTCGATCTGGCAGGGCTAAGAGACAGCAGAGATAGCAGAGAGGTCGCGAGCAGATTTTTCATTCGTTCAGAATGAACAGAGCGTGAGTGCAAGACTAATTTGGGTTAGGCCTGGTCTATCGCAAAAGAAATGAACACGTGGTAGTACATCACATTCATGTCGTCACATCAGAAGAAGATGTTTCGACTGCGCTAATGCTCCGCTCAACATGACAGTAAGGAGGAGGTACACGACACCAATTTCTTGTCAGAGTGGTGCAGTAGTGGCGCTGACACGAGAAAGAGCGGATGGGACATACTAAGCGTATTTCCCATTCGCTCTTTTGACTGAAGCGTCGCTAATGCGCCGCTATCACAAGAAATTACTTGATGCGCTCGTAATACTCACGAGTACGTGTATCAACGCGAATCTTATCACCAGTGTTGATGAAGAGAGGCACCTTGATAGTAGCACCAGTGTTCACGGTAGCAGCCTTGAGCGAGTTGGTTGAGGCGGTATCGCCACGAACGCCAGGCTCAGTGTAGGTGATCTCCATGTCAACGATAGGAGGAAGCTCAGCTGAAAGAACAGTCTCCTTCTCGGTGTGGAACATAACCTCAACAATCTGGCCGTCAGCCATAAGGTCGGCATTGTTGATAAGGTTCTTGTCGATGTTGATCTCCTCGAAGGTCTCGGTGTGCATGAAGTGTGCGCCGAGGTCATCCTCGTAGGTAAACTGGTAGGGACGACGCTCAACACGTACCTGCTCGATCTTCTGAGATACAGAAGAGAAAGTCTTATCGAGGACATTACCATTCTCGAGGTTCTTGAGCTTTGAACGCACAAAGGCGGGACCCTTACCGGGCTTGCAGTGCTGGAAGTCTACAACGATAAAGGTCTTACCGTCCATCTCCACGCACATGCCAATCTTGATGTCTGATGCTGTAATAGTCATACTTATATCTCTATTTAGTTAATTTATATGTTCTTGTCCAAGTGGTTGCAACGACTACAACCGCGCAAAGATAAGCATTTATTCCGAACCGACAAAACTTTTATCGTCATTTGGTGCATGGTAGTTTCAAAGACTAAGTGCAAAATTAAGATA
>JAFUPR010000052.1 GCA_017481145.1 Alistipes sp.
AATATATTCCGTATCTTTGCTCCGAGGTTAATTGTTTATACATGGCAATACAAAAATAGTTAATCTTAGGGAGACTGCAAAGTCTCCTTTTTTGTATTGTCAATGAAAGCTACCTTTGCACTTTGAAATTGAAAGTATACAAAAAGTTAGACTCCCACATCAAAAGATTGAAGCCTAACCAGCTCAGTGATTTATCTTTGATACAAAGAGAGTAAAAATTCGTGATTATGCAACTTTTTCGGTCACTTTTATTAACTCACTGATTCGCAACAAAGGACTACATTTCACAGGGCTACGAACATTATCAACACTCTGATGTTCACAACTCTGCAACAACTATTAATAAATAGTAGTGTGTAGTGCGTTGCTATTCAAGATAAAATGTCTAATTTTGTGGATGCATAAATCTGAAATTATGGCAAAGCAATATAAAAAAGCGTCTGAAAATAACAGCGAGGCGTTTGCTCGCATGACAGGATTAGAGGGCACAGTGCCCCCTCAGGCAACGGAGCTCGAGCAGGCGGTGCTCGGCGCGTTGATGTTGGAGAAGGATGCCATCATCGACGTGCAGGAGTATGTCAAGGCCGAAACCTTCTACCTCGAGGAGCACCGCACGATATTTAAGGCCATCCAGGATCTATCGTTCGAGATGAAGGCTATAGACCTCTACACCGTAACCGAGCGTCTCAAAGCGCAGAAGGAACTTCAAAAGGTGGGAGGCGCGGCGTATCTCGCGGAGCTAACACAGAAGGTTGCCTCGGCTGCACACGTGGAGTTTCACGCCAAGATTATCGCGCAGAAGTATGTGCAGCGCGAGCTTATACGTTCGGCAACAGAGATTGAGCGTCGCTCGTACGACGAGGAGGTCGACGTAACGGAGCTTATAGGCTTTGCCGAGCAGGAGATATTCCGCGTATCTGAGGGTAACGTGAAGCGCTCGGTGCTCGCCGCCTCGGACATCCTACGCAAGGCCTTAGCGCAGATTGAGGAGGCATCAAAAACTGCGGGAGAGTACAACGGCGTGCGCTCGGGATTTACCGACATCGACAGCGTGACTCTCGGATGGCAGCCCTCCGACCTTATAATCATCGCGGCACGTCCGTCGATGGGTAAGACGGCCTTCGTGCTTACGATGGCGCGCAACATGGCCGTAGAGTTCAAGACCCCCGTAGCCTTCTTCTCATTAGAGATGTCGTCGGTGCAGCTGATGAATCGACTTATCGTTGCCGAGACACAGCTAAACTCTAAAGATCTGCGTACAGGTAACCTCACGGCAGCACAATGGACACACCTCGAGAAGAACACCGTGGAGCTCGGACGTGCACCCCTATATATCGACGATACGCCAGCACTCTCGGTCTACGAGTTTCGCTCGAAGGCCCGCCGTCTGAAGACACAGCACGACATACAGCTCATAATAATAGACTACCTACAGCTGATGACGGCAGCCACGCCCGAGACACGCGGCAACCGCGAGCAGGAGGTATCGCTCATCTCGCGCACACTGAAGGCCATAGCCAAGGAGCTTAACGTCCCCATCATAGCCCTCTCGCAGCTTAGCCGTAATGTCGAAAACCGAGGTGGTACAAAGCGCCCGCAGCTATCCGACCTTCGAGAGTCGGGAGCTATCGAGCAGGATGCCGACGTCGTAGCCTTCATCCACCGCCCCGAGTACTACGGTCTCACGGTCGACGAGAACAACATGCCCACGGCAGGCATGGCCGAAATTATCATCGCCAAGCATCGTAACGGTGAGGTTACGGATGTGCCACTGCGATTCATCAAGGAGCAGGCTAAGTTTGCCGATGCTGACGCCTCGATAACGGCCACGGCGATGAACGACCGCGGTAACTACCAACCCCAGGAGAGCTATGACGACTTCTCGTCGAGTGGTAACAGACCTATGGGTATAACGCCCGAGGGCATGTCGGGAGTTCCATCTGGCATACCCGACGAGTTCGCACCATTCTAAACATAAGATAGGAGATGTTTGTTAAGGTACATACAGGAGCAATTGCTGGCATCGAGGCCGTAGAGGTCACGGTGGAGGTAAATGTCGCTGGTGGGGGCTTGGGTCTCTACATTGTGGGGTTACCCGACAATACCATAAAGGAGAGCCACGAGCGCATACAGGCCGCCTTCGAGAACTCGGGATATAGGCTACAGGCAAAGAAGACTGTGGTGAACCTCGCACCTGCCGACCTACGCAAGGAGGGCTCGCAGTATGACCTACCCATGGCCGTGGGAATCCTCGCCGCCACGGAGCAGATAACATCAGACATGCTCGACGACTCGATGTTCATAGGCGAGCTATCGCTCAACGGCAACCTACGCCCTGTCAAGGGTGTGCTTCCGCTTGTGGCCATGGCTCGTAGCGCGGGATATAAGCGCGTATTCATGCCCGAGGAGAATGTGTCGGAGGGTGTCGTAGTGGAGGGCATCGAGACTGTGGGTATAGGCTCGCTCGTCGAGCTATGCCAGATACTCATGGGGCGAGTGCCATACGAGGTGGCAGAGCCTACTCATGTTGATGGCCAGGATGACGATGGTGGCGACTATGTCGAGGACTTCGCCGATGTCAAGGGTCAGGTGTACGTCAAGCGTGCCTTGGAGATTGCCGCAGCGGGAGGTCATAATGTCATCATGGTGGGTGCTCCAGGCTCGGGTAAGACGATGCTCGCACGTCGCATGCCGACAATCATGCCACCCATGACCCTCGAGGAGTCGTTGGAGACAACCAAGATACACTCTGTGGCGGGTAAGATAGGCACACACCGTGGTCTTATAACTAAACGCCCCTTCCGAGCTCCCCACCACCTCACATCGCAGGTAGCACTCATAGGTGGCGGACAGTCGCCACAGCCTGGCGAGGTGTCACTGGCAAACAATGGCGTACTATTTCTCGACGAGATGCCAGAGTTCGGACGCAGTGTCCTCGAGGTGTTACGTCAGCCGTTGGAGGATAGACATATAACCATCTCACGAGCGAAGTATGCCGTGGACTACCCCGCAAACTTCACGCTCATAGCCTCGATGAACCCCTGTCCTTGCGGCTACTACAACCATCCGACAAAGGAGTGTACATGCTCTGCTGCTGCCGTACACCGCTACATGGCGCATATCTCAGGCCCACTGATGGATCGCATAGATATACATATCGAGGTTGTACCCGTATCTATCGCCGAGATGTCGGCAACGGAACGTGCGGAGACGAGTTCCGAGGTACGTGAGCGCGTCATCGCTGCCCGCGAGGTACAGCTACGTAGATTCGCAGGGTTAGATATACACTGCAATGCCATGATGAATAGCGCCATGCTACGACGCTTCGCCCCCTTAAGTCGCGAGTGCTCAGAGCTCTTAGAGCGTGCCATGGGTCGCCTCAACCTCTCGGCACGCGCCTACGACCGCATAATCAAGGTGGCACGCACGATTGCCGACCTCGAGGGCGTCGAGGATATCAACCCCGCACATATCTCCGAGGCTATAGGCTACCGCTCGCTCGACCGCGAGAATTGGGGACGCTAAAGGGCTGCCGCAATATGCCATAGGCGTGCATCGCATACAAAACAAAGAGCCTTGCTCGACACTATTTTTGATGCGACTGCCGTGATTTTATATCAGCACATTACGATTATTCTAAAAAAATTCATATCTTTGCTTGTTCAAAGCTGGAGATATGATTTCAATAGACGTTATACGCAAACCTATCCTTGCAGACTTAGAGGCCTTCGATAGCTTCGTTACCGAGAATTTCAGCGCCGAGGGAGACCTACTACAAGAGATGCTCACCTATGCCCTCTCCTCACGAGGTAAGGGTGTGCGTCCCATTCTCACGATGCTCACCGCCTTGATGTGCTCGGTAAAGGGTGGCGACGCGGAGTGCGGCAGCGTGCGTACATGCTCGAAGCGCACATACCTCGCAGCGATGCTTGTGGAGATGATACACACCGCCTCGCTCATCCATGACGATGTGCTCGACGAGGCTGACGAGCGTCGCGGTAAGCCCTCGGTGAATGCTAAGTGGCAGAGCGATACGGCCATCATCCTCGGCGACTATATCCTTGCCCGTACGATGTCGTTGGGTATGGCAAGTGCGCAGTACGACCTTGTGTCGTACGTGGGCTCAGCCATGGCAACACTCTGCGAGGGCGAGGTGTTGCAAAGTCAGCATGCCAACAGCTACGACACCACGCGCAACGACTACTTCGACATCATCTATCGTAAGACGGCCAGCCTCTTAGGTGTTAGCGCTGCCCTGGGCGCGCTCTCGGTAGGTGCCTCGCGCGAGGAGGTCGACAGGATGCGTAAGTTTGGCGAGGCCATAGGCATGGCATTCCAGATTCAGGACGACATCCTCGACTACAATCGCCAGAATAATACGGGCAAGCCCGTGAATAACGACCTCCGCGAGCATAAGATAACACTCCCGCTTATCGAGGTTATGGAGCGTGCCTCTGAGGAGCAACGTGCGGAGATTGTCGAGCTGTTGAAGCGCTGCGAGAGTGACGAAGTGGCAGTAGATAGGTTGCAGCAGATTGTTGACGACGGTCGCGGTGCAGCGCTGGCGTCGGAGACAATGCACGCCTACATCTCACGTGCCATGCACCTCCTATCGAAATACGACGACACGCCCTATCGCGAAGCATTGATAAACCTTTGCACCTTTATTGCAGAGCGCGACAAATAGGCATTAACCGAAAGAACAAACTAAAACAATAAAACTATGAGTACACAAAAGAAAGGTAATCTGTTGGCTATCATCGTGATGATTCTGCTGTTCGGAATGATTTCGTTTGTAACCAACTTGGCATCGCCCATGGGTGATGTGTTGAAAAACCAGTTCGATGTAGCTAACTGGATGGGTACGCTCGGCGTATTTGCCAACTTCATCGCCTACGCCTGCATGGGCATCCCCGCGGGTAACCTCCTCCAGCGCCGTGGCTACAAATTTACAGCCTTGACAGCCGTTCTTGTAGGATTCACGGGTGTTGGCGTGCAGACCATCGCTGGCCTGTTGGAGGGTAATGTAGCCTTTGGCGTATACCTCCTTGGTGCCTTTATCGCTGGTTTCTCGATGTGTATGCTTAACATCGTCGTTAATCCCATGCTTAACAAGCTCGCTGGTGGTGGTAACCGTGGGAACCAGCTCTTGCAGGTAGGTGGTGCTTTCAACTCATTCATGGGTACAGCCGTCATCTTCCTCTCGGGCGTCTTTGTGCCGAGCATCGCCGATGCACAGATTAAGCAGGTCTTCCCCTTGATGTTTATCGCCTTGGCCATCTTCGCCTTGGCATTCGTTGTTATCATCCTCACCGACATCCCCGAGAATACTACCTCTGCTACGGCCGAGAAGAGCGACTCGAAGGTTGGTCCTATGTCGTTCCGCCACTTCGTGTTGGGCGCCATCGCCATCTTCATCTATGTGGGTGTTGAAGTAGGTATCCCCAATGTCTTGCAGAAGTGGTTGCAGAATGGTGGTTTGGGCGTAAACCCCAATGCCGAGACTATCGCCTCTACGGTGGCTGCAACATATTGGTTGTTGATGTTCTTCGGTCGTTTGGCCGGTGCAGCTCTTGGTGCTAAGGTGTCGGCTAAGGCTATGCTCACGTCGGTATCGCTTATAGGCCTCGGCTTGGTGTTGGGCGCCATCTTCCTTGACCCCTCTGTTAGCGTTAACCTCCCCGTGTTTATGAAGACTGAGGGCTTCGGTATCGCTAATGTACCCATCAATGCGGCATTGTTGGTGTTGTGTGGTCTCTGCACCTCGGTGATGTGGGGTGGCATCTTCAACATCGCCGTTGAGGGCTTAGGTAAGTATACCGAGAAGGCCTCGGGTATCTTCATGGCTCTTGTCTGCGGTGGTGGCATCCTCCCATTGTTGCAGAACGGCATAGTCGACTGGACAGGCAGCTATCTCACCAGCTACTGGGTTATCATTGCGGGCCTCGCCTACCTACTCTACTACGCGCTTATAGGCTCAAAAAACGTAAACAAGAATATCAAGGTAGACTAATTTCTAAAAAGTATAGAAAGGATTTGTGCCCCGCAGAGTATATCTTTGCGGGGTACTTTTATACAACATATCCTAATTCTATACCCAATATGAAAAAGTTTTTCCTCTGGGGGGCTGCGGCTCTCCTTGCGGCATTTGTCGTGTCGCTTCTTGTCATCCACCGCCTTGCCAACGACAATGAACGCCTTAGGCATAACCAACACGCTCTTCTACAGAGTGTTACCATCTATCGCACCAAGGCTGGTGAGTCGGCCGCAAGGGTTGAGGCTTTGGAACTCAGCGTGGCAGAGTTTAAGGAATATAGGGCACGCGATGCCGCAAAGATACGCTCCTTAGGGGTACGGTTGCGCCGTGCTGAGAGCTCTATGACGAGCGCAACAAAGAGCTACTACGAGGCAACGACGACACTGCGCGACACCATCATCCTCCGCGACACGGTACGTGACACCATTCGCATATTTGAGGATAGCGATAAGTGGAGTAGCATATCGGGCAGGGTGCATGGCGACAGCGTTAGCTACACGCTACACACTGTCGACACACTACATCAAGTCATTCACCGCGTGCCACGCAAATTCCTATTTATCAAGTATGGCACCAAGGCTATACGCCAGGAGATTTGGTCGTCAAATCCTCACACCGAGTTAGTCTACACGGAGTATATCGAACTCAAAAACAACAGACGTCGCTAAAATGTTTGTTGCCCATCTCACATTAATTATCCCCTAATTATCACTTTTTTGGCGTGAAAATTTGCATTTATTGAAATTTTTTGTACTTTTGCGTCAATTGGAAAAAAGTGAACTTAAAATGCCGAAGGTACGTGAACAATTCGAGTATCTGAGAAAGCCCGAATGGCTGAAGATAAGCCTTAGGAGTACGGCTGACACAGCGGACGTCGAGCAGATCGTTGAGGGTCGTTGTCTGCATACTATATGTAGCAGTGGCATGTGCCCAAATAAGGCGGAGTGCTGGAGTCGTCGTACAGCCACATTTATGATTCTCGGAGACATCTGCACTCGCAATTGTCGCTTCTGCGCCACGCAGACAGGTCGCCCGCTGCCTCCCGACGAGGCCGAGCCCGACAAGGTTGCTGAGAGCGTGAAGCTCATGGGCCTGAAGCATGTTGTCGTTACATCCGTCACGCGTGATGACCTTGAGGATCATGGTGCTCGCATCTGGGCACGTACGGTCGAGGCCATACGCAGGGATAATCCAAAGTCAACAATAGAGCTCCTTATTTCCGATATGGATGCCCGCCCC
>JAFUPR010000053.1 GCA_017481145.1 Alistipes sp.
CCTGCAACAGCCACAGTCTGTGTCTGCAAACCGAGGTATGAGAATACCAGGTTTGCGTCAGCTGAAGCCGCAATCTCATAATAACCGGCAACGTCGGTAGTAGTACCGCGAGAAGTTCCCTCGACTACAACCGCTGCTCCGATGACCGGGGCACCAGTATCATCGGTCACTGTACCGGTAACACGCTGACCTTGTGCGAATGCTCCGAAGCATCCCAAGACCAGAGTTGCAACCATTGATAGTACAACTTTTCTAACCATAAGCATTAGTTTTAATAAATTTTGTAAAGTTATAAAGTTTTATATTTCTTAGTTTTAGTTCCTCTCTGTTCCTCTCTTTTCGATTCGCTCAGATACGCCCCACATCAAGCCTCATAATAACCTCTCATCAACTCTATTACACCCTCGGCGAACTCGCCCTTAAACTTATAGTTTACAACCCAATCCATAATCGCTCGCACTCTATGTGTAAAGTTAATGCACAAAGATAAACCAAGTAATTGAAATAGCAAAAATATGTTATCCTTTTTTTTCAACATCGGCGCAAAAACTCGCATTTTAGGCATATATCTTGCGGGTGTATGACAATTTAATACCATGGGATTACATCAATAAAATGGCTAAAATAATAAATAAACAACCACTTCCACACCATCAGAGTACATAAATATGCTATATGCGAATATTTTGTTATCGTGCTAACAGACGAATCCCGAGATAACGCCACCGCCTACATCTGAAACATTTAGAAATAAAAACTATTGTTGCGTAAAAAATTTTGTATATATTTGCATCGCAAATTGCGCGGTTAGGCGCGCTATTGACAACATTATCATTAACCTGACACATAAATAGTGTCCCTAAATCCTTTTACAATGAAGCGACTGCTTTTAACTGTCGCACTGCTCTTTGTCGTGGCAGTGTCGACAGCACAAGTTACCACCGCAACAATTCGTGGCTCGGTAACTGCCTACGACAAGCCTCTTCCCGGTGCCACAATCGTAGCACTGCACACCCCCTCGGGTACAAATTACGGTACCATAGCCAATAGCGAAGGTTACTACTCTATCAGCGGTATGCGCGTTGGTGGCCCATACGAGATTACAATCACGTTTATCGGATATAAGACATTAGTATTCAAAGACGTACATCTAACAATTGGTAACCCATACAGCTGTGATGCTACGCTTGAGGAGTCACCCATCAAGGTAGACGACATTGTTGTCGTTGCGGGTAACAAGCAGACTAACCACGGCAACACGTTTAGCCGCGTGGAGATTGAGACTATACCCTCTATCGATCGTGCTATTTTCGACCTCACACATCTTATGTCGTCGGCCGTGAGCCCCGCCTCGGGAGGTATCGTCCTTTCGGGACAGAGTCCCCGCTACAACGCCTTCACCATTGACGGCACATCGTCTGAAGACATCTACGGTCTTGGCACTACGGGCATGACGGGCTCGCTGACGCGCGCGAATCCTATTCCAATAGATGCCCTCGAGGCTGTGTCGCTATCAACATCGACGGTAGATGTGCGCGAGAGCGGCTTTACGGGAGGCGCTATCAATGCTGTCACACGCTCAGGAAGCAACGAGTTTCGTGGCTCAGCATACACCTACTTCAACAACCAGGATTTCTGGGGAACGACACCAGGTAAGGATGTTGCTGAGCGCAAGACACTATCAACGCAGATGACTAATATCGTGGGTGTTACCATTGGAGGCCCGATTGTTAAGGATAAGCTCTTCTTCTTCGCTGCGGGTGAGTTTAACCGCAATATGACCCCATCGTCTAACTACCCTGGTAGTGGCGTATCGGCGCTCACGCTCGAGGAGGCGGAGACCATATCTAAGCGCTATGAGGAGCTCACAGGATATGATGGCGGTGGCTATGGACAGAATAGAGTGCTCGAGCTCACAGGCTCGGCCGTAGCACGCCTCGACTGGAATATATCGGACAACCACCACTTGTCGTTACGCTATAATATGCTCCATGCCGACGCCGACGCTACATCAAACACAGCACAGTCGTTCTACTTCACTGGCTCGGAGTATGCCAATATCAACCGTACACACTCGGTGGTTACCGAGCTCAACTCGTCATGGACAGATAAGCGCAATAATCACGTAGGTAACTCATTACGTGTAGGTTACACACGTCTGCAGGATGGCCGCACAACGACCGAGAGTCTCCCTGCTGTCATAATCAATGGCCTCGGCGAGCGCGACAATGGCACGGCTACGATAGGCACAAACCCCTACTCGGGTTGTAATATGCTCTACCAGGATGTCTTCATCTTTGGCGACGACGTCACCTTCAGCCTCGGCAAGCACGACATCACCGTCGGCACATCGAACGAGATATACCGCGCCGACAACCTCTATATGGCCAATGCGCGCGGCACCTACACCTACGCTTCGTTGGACGACTTCCTTGCCGACAACGCCACGCAGTATGCCTATGGATACTTCGCCGATGGCAAGAAGAACCCGCCGATGACAACGGGACAATTCGCCCTCTATGCGCAAGACGAGGTGGCGCTCAACCGCGAGCTACGCCTAACATACGGTCTACGCGTTGACATACCAGTGATGTTCGACACGCCCGTGGCTAACGAGACATTCAACAATGGTTATTTCGCCAAATATGGCACGTTCACAGGCGATGTTCCTCGCGCGCAGATTCTACTCTCACCACGCGTAGGCATAGAGTGGCAGCGCGGTACGGTTACATTGCGCGGTAGTGCTGGCATATATACGGGAAGTATACCCTTCGTATGGCTCTCAAACTGTTACCAGAACACAGGATTACGTTCGGTTGGCGTGACAGTCACAAATCCCGCCGAGACTCCCGACTTCAGCCTTAACCCTGAGAGTATAGGCAGAAAGAGTAACCCCTCTATTGACCTCGTATCTAAGGACTTCCGCTATCCACAAGTATTCCGTGTAGCGGCAGGTGCTAAGTTCGACCTTCACCCCTTAGTTATCAGCATTGATGCCGACTATACCAAGGGTATCAACAACATCTTCGTCGAGAATCTCGCTGCCGAGGATCGTGGACAGCGCCTCTATGTAGGTGGCAAAGAGAGCACCTCATCGGCAACATATTACAACGCCACGACGTCGGATTACTCGGCCGTATATCGTCTAAGCAACACCACTAAGGGCTACTCTTGGAGCACTACCCTACGCGCAGAATATAGTTTTTCTGGTACTCTCCGAGGGCTCAAGGCCTTGGCTGCCTACACCTACTCACAGTCGCGCAGCATAAACGACGGAATCTCGGCACAGTCGTCGTCGAATTGGGGCCGCACGTATGCCGTCGATAGCAACAACCCTGCGCTCAGCAGCTCGGTGTATGAGTACCCACACAAGGTTGTAGCATCGCTGTCATACTCGCGCCGCTATGGCCTCTTTGGCACAAACGTGATGCTGCTGTACAATGGCTACTCGGGCGAGCACTACTCGTTGACGTATGTGCGTGGTAAGGTCGATGCCAATGGTGACACCTACCGAGGCAACTCGCTGATATACATCCCAACGGAGGCAGAGATGTCGACAATGTTGTGGGCAGACGAGAGCTCCGAGGCGGCATTTAACGACTATATCAAGGCTGATAAGTACCTAAGTTCGCACCGAGGCAAGTTTGCCGAGCGCAACTCGCACACATTACCCTTCGTTCACCGCTTAGACCTGCACGTGGCGCAGTCGTTCTACTTCTCGAAGCAGAGCAGCCGACGTATAGAGCTATCGTTAGACATCATCAACCTCTCGAACCTTATCTCGCGCTCATGGGGCTTGGTACACCGCACCTCGAACTGGGCATTATCTCCCGTAACGATAACCGAGCTACAGGAGGTAGAGGGTGGCTATCGACCAGTGTACAAGTTTAATGGTGCAGCATATACCACAGATGACATAGCCTCGCGCTGGCACATGCAGCTCGGCATACGAGTGGTATTCTAACACACACGGACACAAACAATTAAAAACAATAACACAACTAAAACTATGAAGAGATTTACTAACATCCTATTGCTCGCGCTTGCGACGTTGGCACTCGTTGCCTGCGACAATGAGCAGGAGAGCAACGCCATGGGGATAACATTCGACCCCCAGTGCGACCTATCGCCAACATTTGGCCACAAGGGCGGTAGCAAGGAGTACACCTTCACCACCACCCACTCGTGGTCGGCACGTGCCGACCACGAGTGGGTGACGATAACACCAAGCTCGGGCGATAGATACAACAAATACTTCGTCATCGCCGCCATGGAGAATACTGAGGGTGAGGAGCGTACAACAAACGTCACCATCACGCTCAACAATGGCAACAGTGTCATAATACCCGTAGTTCAGGAGATGGCACCACGCTTCGATACCACTGCCAATAGAACACTCACCATCGGCAGCGAGGGTGGCAATATTGACGTGGAGGTGGCGACAAACCAGAGCTACAACATAATCATATCTAAAAACGACACTTGGCTCACGGCCGAGCAGACACGTGGCGCTATGCGCGACGAGACGATACGCTTCACGGCACTGCAGAACGACAGCAACTCATCACGCATTGCGGTGGTAAATATCACCTCTGAGAATAACGTCGTACTCGACAGCTTCAACATCATCCAATACTCTAACAGCGTGGCAAAGAACGAATTGGTGTACTATACTCCCTACGCCACACGCGTGACAATACCCGAGGATGCTAAGTTTGGAGCGCAGATGGTAGCACACCTCTACGACCCCGAGCACCAGTGCAACCGTATAATCTTTGATAATGCGGTGCTCAACATCCCCGCAAACCTCTTTGCCTATCGTGACGACATCCGTAAGTTCGACATCCCCGAGTGTGTGGAGCAGATCGAGGATGGCGCCTTTAGCGGCTGTGCTGGTTGCAACGAGTTTATCATCCCGACAAACATCAAGAGCCTCGGTGGCAGCCTCTTCGAGGGATGTAGTGGCACGCTCACGGTCAATGGTAAAACACCCGACACGAAGCATGCCGCCAGCGATGCAGAGCACTGGCTCTATGGTTCAAACTTCGAGACGGTGGTGCTCAACAGCAACATTGGCGATGGCGCCTTCCGTGGCTATGAGGCTGTGACCACTGTTAACTTCGATGATGCTATTACAAGTATTGGCGTTGATGCCTTTGCAGCATGTCCCAACATCACTGAAGCACGCGCCAAGAGCCTCGTAGCATGGTGCGGCATAGGCTTCGGCAACAGCGCGGCTAACCCCCTCTTCAATGGCACATGTGCGCTAAACATCGATGGTAGGATCATCACCGAGCTATCTACTACGGCTGATATTACATCTATACGTCAGAACACCTTCAGCGGCTACAAGGCACTTAAGAAGGTCGTCATCAACGACTACACCACAGCACTGGGTGCTGGTGCCTTCTATATGTGCGACCTCGAGAAGTTCGACCTTAGCGGCAGCGTCGTATCTATGGGTATTCAGGTGTTTGCCGAGCAGAATGGCGAGGAGATAAGCTACACCACCGTGGGAGCACTATCTAAGTGTAAGATTGCCACACTCACCATCAATGGCGACATCAAGGCACAGAGCACCACGGGCGACTCACAGAAGCACTGGCTCACAGGTCTCGAGGCTAAGAAGGTTATATTCAGCGATAAGTGCAGCGCGGTCAATAGGCTACTATTTAGCTGTAGCAGTGTCGAGGAGGTGAGCATCGCATCGAGCGTCAAGACGATTGACGAGGGTGCTTTTGCATCGTGCCATAAGCTCACAACCATCGAGCTTAATGGAGGTCTTGAGACTATCGGAGTACACGCCTTCTATGACTGTCCCGAGCTTCGTAATATAACCATGCCCGATAGCGTCGTGAGCATAGGTGACTATGCGTTTGATGGTTGCGCTAAGATCGAGAGTCTCACACTTCCCGCAAGCTTGACATCTATCGGTCAGTATGCCTTTTATGACTGCGACGCCCTCACAACGCTCTACTCTAAGGCTACAACCCCACCCGTATTGAGCAGTAAGTATGTGTTTAACAGCACTTCTGATAAGCTCACGATATATGTGCCCGAGTCAGCAGTCAAGACATATAAGGCGGATAGTAACTGGAATTACTACGCATCGTATATTCAGGGATATACGTTCTAATATTATAGCTTCATAGTTTATGAGGGTGGCCAAGTTTTGGCCACCCTCTCATTTTATCCCATTATTAAAAATATTACAAAATTATATCCTCGCAGATTGGAAAATAAGAAAAAATATTCGTACCTTTGTCACGATTTGTGCTAAAGAGACAAATAAGTTAACAATACGCAATAACTAAAAAGTAATTAAGACTATGATTTACTCACACGAAGTGCAGCAGATGTGCTGCGTGAAGAAGGGTGCTAACCACGAGTCTGCACCTATCCCCGAGGAGGGCAAATGGGTACGTGCAAAGGAGATTAAGGATATCTCTGGTCTTACCCACGGTATTGGCTGGTGTGCTCCCCAGCAGGGTGCGTGCAAGCTCACGCTCAATGTTAAGGATGGTATCATCGAGGAGGCTTTGGTTGAGACTATTGGTTGCTCGGGTATGACACACTCGGCAGCTATGGCATCAGAGATTCTCCCTGGTAAGACTATCCTCGAGGCGCTCAACACCGACCTCGTTTGCGACGCTATCAACACCGCCATGCGCGAGCTCTTCAAGCAGATAGTATATGGCCGTACACAGTCAGCATTCTCGGAGGGTGGCCTCGTTATCGGTGCCTCGCTCGAGGACCTCGGTAAGGGTCTCCGCTCACAGGTAGGTACCATGTTCGGCACCAACGCCAAGGGTACTCGCTACCTCGAGATGGCTGAGGGTTACTGCACACGCATGGCTCTCGACG
>JAFUPR010000054.1 GCA_017481145.1 Alistipes sp.
AGCATTTTGTTGTTAGAAGGCATTAGATACAACGCTCGGCGAATTTCGAGACGATGGGCTGTACTACAGCGTACTGCCCATTGGCGAGATAATTCGTTAGCGGTAGTAGATGATGACTTATGACAACAAAGAACGACAAAATACACTTTTTATTCAGCCTCCTAATTAATTATATAGCATTTTTTAGCCTAAGTACGACTTCAAAAGCTTGCTTCGCGACGACTGGCGGAGCTTGCGGATGGCCTTCTCCTTGATCTGACGCACACGCTCGCGCGTGAGGTCGAACTTCTCGCCGATCTCCTCGAGGGTCATCTCCGAGCAGCCAATGCCGAAGAAGTAACGTATGATGTCGCGCTCACGCTCCGTGAGGATCTCCAAGGCGCGATCTACCTCCGTAGCCAACGACTCGCTGATAAGACCACGGTCGGCATTGGGCGAGTCGGTATTTACCAACACATCCAACAGCGAGTTATCCTCACCATCAGCAAAGGGGGCATCGACCGAGATATGACGACCTGCGACACGCAGCGTGTCGGTGACCTTCTCCTTCGGGAGCTCAAGCTCATTGGCAAGCTCCTCGGCCGACGGCGTACGCTCGTGCTCCTGCTCGAAGCGCGCAAAGGCCTTATTTATCTTATTGAGCGAGCCCACCTGATTCAGGGGCAGACGCACAATACGCGACTGCTCGGCCAAGGCCTGAAGTATCGACTGACGAATCCACCATACGGCGTACGAAATAAACTTGAAGCCTCGAGTCTCGTCGAACTTCTCGGCAGCCTTGATAAGGCCGAGGTTACCCTCATTGATAAGGTCGGGAAGGCTAAGACCCTGATTCTGGTACTGCTTAGCTACCGACACAACGAAGCGCAAGTTGGCCTTCGTGAGCTTTTCCAAGGCCTCCTGATCTCCCTTCTTGATTCTTTGGGCGAGTTCCACCTCCTCCTCAACGGAGATGAGTTCCTCCTTGCCGATCTCCTGCAAATACTTATCCAACGACGCACTCTCGCGGTTGGTGATCGACTTGGTAATCTTTAATTGACGCATAAAAATCTATCTCTTCTTACAATTACTATTCCTCATTTACGCATACATATACGCACGGAGGTTCACTTTTGTTTCACAACGACCATAATTTTTTTTTAGCAGCTTCCTAATAATTCATCACGCAATGACACACGCAATGACACCATTGCAGCATTTTGATATTTAACTAAATTATACTATCTTTGTGGGTTAGTAACTACATAAACAACATACATGGCACATCGTAGTGGTTTTGTTAATATAATCGGTAATCCCAATGTCGGCAAGTCGACATTGATGAATCAGCTTGTTGGCGAAAAACTGTCAATCATAACCTCCAAGGCGCAGACTACGCGCCATCGCATAATGGGCATAGTCAACGGCGAGGACTTCCAAATAGTCTACTCCGACACCCCTGGCATACTCAAACCTAACTACAAGCTCCAGGAGAAGATGATGCAGTTTGTACGTGGCGCCATAACCGACGCCGACGTGCTACTATACGTCACCGACACCGTCGAGGAGAGCGACCGCTCAGCCGACATCATCGACAAGGTGCGCATTGCGGGAATACCCACCATCGTGGTAATCAACAAGGTAGACCTCACAACACCCGAGAAGCTAACGGCCCTCGTCGATAAGTGGCAGGCGCTACTTCCCGAGGCCATCATAGCCCCCTGCTCTGCAAAGGAGGGTTTCAATATTGAGGGAGTGGTGAACCTCATTGTTGAGCGTTTGCCCGAGGGCGAGCCCTTCTACCCGAAGGATACACTCACGGACAAGACCCTCAGATTCTTCGCCTCGGAGATAATACGCGAGAAGATACTCCTCAACTACGACAAGGAGATACCCTACTCATGCGAGATAGCCATCGAGGCATACAAGGAGGAGCCAACCATAGACCGCATATCGGCCACAATATACGTTGCGCGCAACTCGCAGAAGGGCATAGTCATAGGCCACAAGGGCGAGAAACTCAAGAAGGTGGGACAGGCTGCACGCCACGACCTCGAGGCCTTCCTCGGCAAAAAGGTATTCCTCGAGCTCTACGTCAAGGTGCAAGAGGATTGGCGTAACAACGACCGCCAACTAAAACGCTTCGGCTACGAGCTGGAATAATAAAGCATATCACAAGAGCGTTAAATAGCCTAAACGACCACAGATGAAGCGAGCACTTGTAATCATACTCCTTCTCATCACACTCCTCACCACTGAGAGGGTTGCGGCGCAGTACAACCGCAACTACATCTACTGGGTGGGGCAGCAGTGCATGGTCGACGGCAACTATCGCGAGGCTATCGACGTGCTCAACGTACTCATACGCCACGACGAGAAGGACTTCGACGCTCACTTCCTGCGCGGCATTGCCAAGTACAACATGGATGACCTCCTCGGTGCCGATGCCGACTTCTCGCGCGCCATAGAGCTCAACCCTGTATTCACGGGGGCATTCTACTATCGTGCCATAACGCGCTCGCGCTTAGGTAACTATGACGACGCCCTCGGCGACTTCCGCCAGGCCATAGAGCTACGCCCCGACCTTCCCGCCCCCTACTATAGTCGTGGCGTCACACTGCTCCTAAATCAGCAGTTCGAGGATGCCATCGCCGACTTCGACAAGTTCATACGCTTCGAGAAGCGACATGTTGCCGCCTACATCAATCGTGGCACGAGCTACCTCTACCTCAAGGATACGGTTAAGGCATACGAGAATTACAACCTCGCCATACGCACCAACCGCGAGGACCCCGACGGCTACAATCGTCGCGGTGCTCTCTACATGGAGCAGGAGCGTTACGAGGAGGCACGCGACGACTTCGACAAGGCTGTAGCGTGCGACTCCACCTACCTCCCTGGTTACTTCAACCGCGCCCTCGTACAAAACTATCTGCACCGCCCGATGCTCTCAATTGCCGACTTCGACCGTGTCATCGAGCTCGACTCGACAAGCTCGCTCGGCTACTTCAACCGCGCCATCGTGCGCACCGAGATTGGCGACTACAACCGCGCCTTAGAGGATTTCAATCAGGTGGCACTATACTCGCCCGACAATGTCTTAGTATATTACAACCGTGCAATGCTACACACACAGCTCGGAGATATAGATGCCGCCATCGACGACTACTCGCGCGCCATAGAGCTTTATCCCGACTTTGCGAATGCATATCTCGGGCGAAGCATCCTACGCCGCTCGCAGCGCGACGTGGCGGGGGCAGAGAGCGACCGTCGTACGGCAGAGCGTAAGATTGCGGAGTACAGATCGAGGTTGAGCGACTCAACATACTCGATATATGCCGACACGTCGCAACACTTCAACCGTCTGCTATCCTTCGAGAGCCAACTTTTAGAGCGCAACTTCGAGCATATAGCCTCGTCCGTGACATCGGCGAGCAGCAACAGCCTCACGCTGATGCCCATGTTCCGCTTCACGCTCATAGACAAGAGCCTAACCACGGATGACCACCGCACCAAGCGCTTTGCTACGCAGCGCGTCAAGGACTTCGTCGCCCACCTCGATGATGGATGCATAGCCCTCGACTGCCGCCCCACCAACCTCGAGCCTGACACATTAGCGGCAATAGACCGCACGCTCGCTACGGAGCTGCGCTCAGAGGCTGCATCATGGGAGCTACTCTTTAAGCGCGGAATAAGCCAGTCGCTTATCAAGCAGTACACCAACGCCGTGAATACGCTCACCGAAGCTATCAAACTCAATAGCTCGAATCCTTTCCTCTACATCAATCGTGCGACAACGCGCGCCGAGATGATCGACTTTATATCGTCGATAGACAACTCGTACCAGACCATAACCTTCGACTCCGACCCCGCAAAGCGACTACACAATAGTGGTACACGAACATATAGCTACGACGAGGCCATCGAGGATATAAATAGAGCCATAGACCTCTACCCGAGCTTTGCCGAGGCATACTACAACCGCGCCAACCTAAAGGCTATATCGGGCAACCTCCCCGAGGCCTATGACGACTATACGCGCGCCATAGAGCTCGAGCCGAGCCTTGGCGAGGCATACTACAACCGCGGTCTTGTGCAGATATTTATGAAAGATACGCGTAAGGGATGTATGGATCTGTCGAAGGCTGGCGAGCTCGGCATAGAGGCAGCATATAAGATACTCGCGGAGTTTAACATCACAGAACATTAGACTATATAATAATTTATAAACCTAAAAATCAAACATTTATGACTCAAACAATTCAACGCAAACTTAACGACTCAGCGTTTGTACGCTGGACGGCGTTGGTACTCATCGCTTTGATGATGTTCTTCGCCTACATGTTCGTGGATATGATGTCGCCGCTACAGAGCCTCATTGAGGGTCAGCGCGGCTGGTCGCCCGAGATCTTCGGCACCTACGGCTCATCGGAGTATATCCTCAACGTCTTCGGTTTCCTTATCGTTGCGGGCATCATCCTCGACAAGATGGGCATCCGCTTCACGGGCACACTCTCTGCATCGCTCATGGTCATCGGTGCCACCATTAAGTTCTACGGTATCAGCGACTGGTTCGTAGGCTCGGAGCTCGACGTTGCAATGACCAGCTGGAACATTATGGGACTCCCTGGCTCGGCACTTATGGCTTGCTTAGGCTTTATGATCTTTGGTTGCGGCTGCGAGATGGCTGGTATCACCGTATCACGCGCTATAGCTAAGTGGTTCAAGGGCAAGGAGATGGCCATGGCCATGGGTCTTGAGATGGCTATCGCACGTATCGGTGTATTTGCCATCTTCACGATGTCTCCCGCCGTTGCATACTCGGATATGTTCTCGTTCCTTCCCACACAGGTTGTTAAGCCCGTATTCCTCTGCACTGTACTACTCATCATCGGTCTATTGTGCTTCTTGGTGTTCAACGTAATGGACAAGAAGTTTGACAAGCAGCTTGCCGCTGCAGGCGAGAATGAGGAGGCCTCAAGCGAGGAGGAGTTTAAGATTAGCGACGTAAAGATCATCCTTTCGAGCAAGATCTTCTGGTTGGTAGCCATGCTCTGCGTATTGTACTACTCGGCTATCTTCCCCTTCCAGCGCTATGCTACCAATATGTTCGAGAACAACCTTGGTATCTCGGCTATCGAGGCTGCTAATATCTTCCGCTGGTTCCCCATCGGTGCAGCCATCATCACCCCCTTCCTCGGTGGTTTCCTCGATAAGCGCGGCAAGGGTGCCTCGATGCTTATCCTCGGTGCCCTCCTTATGATCGTGTGCCACCTTATCTTTGCATTGGTGCTTCCCAAGTTCCCCAACCTACTCCTGGCATACTCTGCGATTGTAGTCCTCGGCGTGTCATTCTCGTTGGTTCCCGCAGCTTTGTGGCCCTCAGTGCCTAAGCTTATGCCTGAGCGTTACCTCGGCAGTGCTTACTCACTCATCTTCTGGGTTCAGAACGTAGGCTTGTGTCTTGTGCCCATGCTTATCGGCTACGTGCTCAACACCACTAACCCTGGCGTATCGGATGCCTTTGAGAATAAGAGCCAAATTGCTACCCTCGAGGAGAAGGTGGGATATATTGATCAGATGAACAAGCTCGAGGCAGACATCCTCCTCTACGACGAGCTGTCGGCAGCCGTTGCTCCTGAGGCTGAGGCTACTGCTGAGGTTAAGGCTGAGGTTTTGGAGACTGAGGCAAAACCTACACTTCCCGAGGATTTCGATGTTGAGAAGGCTAAGGCTCAGCTCAACAAGATGCGCAACGATATGGCATCTAAGGGTATCAGCAAGGATTTTGATTACGAGAAGTCAACCAGTCAGCTCGAGGAACTCAAGGCTCAAAAGGCTGAGAACAACTACCCCGATAACCCTAAGTACGACTACACCATCACCATGTTGTTATTCGTAAGCTTTGGTGTTCTTGCCCTATTCTTCGGCCTATGGCTCAAGCGCGAGGATAAGAAGAAGGGCTACGGCTTGGAGTTGCCCAACATCAAGGAGTAGTTTGCTAACTATATAGAATACCCTATATAAAAATAGGTATACGGTCTCAGGGCTACGGCTCTGAGACTTTTTTTTGTTTTTACGGTTAAATTTTACATCTATTCTTTGCATAGTAATAATTTTTTTCTACCTTTGCCGAAGCATTGGTTCTTAAGGGGTGGTCACACCTCAGAAAGATTAAAAGGGAATCGGGTGCAAATCCCGAACAGTTCCCGCTGCTGTGAGTCTCACAAGACTCTGCGACATCATTAGCCACTGGAGAGGATACTCTCTGGGAAGGCTTCGCAGAAGAGACAAGTCAGAAGACCTGCCAAGCGTTTATAACGAGATTATGCCTGCGGCGAATGGGCGTGTCTGCGACTTGGTTGTTTAATCGAGTGTGATATGAAGAGAAGAGTTACCATAGGTGCATCTATTGATGCTGGTGGCGGCATATATAGTATGCTGCAGGTGGCTCCTGTCGGGCATATTCTCGTTGTGACTGTTACGGAGAATGACTATTCACAAACCTTTTAAACAACAAAGCAATGAGAAAACCATCACCTAACAAAGGCTCGGAGATCGAGTACCAGAGCCCTCGGGTAGAGCTTATCACCGTAAGCGTCGAGGGAGGCTTCACCCTCTCCGACGACAACGATCAGGAGCCCTCACCTTGGGAGGACATGTAGAGTATTAACCATTTTAAAGCAAACAACGATGAAAAAATTTTCTATTTTTCTTGCTGCGATGGTAATGCTCGCAGCTTGTAACAACGAGGAGCAGACATTTAATGTCCCCGCTGACACCACATTTGTAGCCACAGGCTACTGCTCAGACCAGACACGCACATCCTTCGGTACGCCCAACGCCTCGGAGATTCCTTTCCTCTGGAGTGCTGGCGATAAGGTGTGGCTCGGAAATAATATCAGTAATCCGCTAAGCAGTGCCACCACCATGGCGCGCTTCACATGGAGCGGCGATGTGGGCATTATCGGCACAGGTCACATATTCTATAACATGACGGGCACGGCAAAAAGCGCAAACGTCCTTACGGAGCAGACGGCAGACGGCAATCTTGGTAACGACGGCGACTTCGGCTATGCCACACTCGACGAGTACAACACCTTCCGTCTCAGCCACAAGACGGCATACGTATGGTTTGACACTAAGACCGCAGACAGCGACATGCCCAAGCTTATGAGCATAACGCTTACGACGGATGGTATCGACATTGCTGGTCAACGCGACTACGACTTCCAAAACAACGTGTGGGCAACCACAACGACCAATGGCAGCTCGGCCATCACCCTTAACTTTGATGGCGGCCATCAGCTACAGTCATCAAACGAGGGCGTTATGGCAGCCATGGTTGTGCTCCCCGCCGAGGTTGCTGGCACAACGCTTACCGTGACCTACACCTTCGAGGATGGCAGCACCTTCACCGAAACCAAGAGCCCATCAAAGGATCTCTCTACAGGCGCCACACAGCGTATCTCGACGACCATCAACAAGTCTGATCTAACACCTGTACTCGACTATGAGCTCCGCGTGCTTACGTTCGAGGATGGCGATGCAAGGTTTGAGCCTTACGCATTAGACTATGCAGGTGTCGATATTACCACTTGGAGCGATTTGATTGACGATCCTCAGTATGGTGGCCCATTGACCTATGGCGACTATACGAGCACTATGTACACCTGGTGGGACGAGAACAACACAGAGCTAACGCACACATTCCCCGACAACTATGCCTATTGCTTCTGGGGTGGTGGCCACGCCATATCGAACTATTGGGGCGAGGGCTTCTCGGACGAGGATAGAGATCTGCACATCGCCAAATATTATGGCGAAGATTATGTCACAGAGAATGCGGGCAACGATCAGATGCTTGGCTGGTTTAACCTCCAAATGATGATTCCCGTGCAGGCACATTCGGGCAACAACTTCTGCGTACACTATGGCTACAAAGATTCCTACTCGTACGTTGAGAATCTGCCAGAACTATCTTTTGCAGATGGCGAGGCTCGTGTTATCGACCACATGTGGGTTACCAACACCAATTACACCCTCAACCAGCTGTACAATGGCGTTAAGAGCGAAGCGGGTAACAGCTTTGGAGGTAGCTGGGAGGGCCTAACTGAGGATGCTTGGCTGAAACTTATTGCCCAGGGATTTGATGATGTAGATGCCGATGCCTATGCCGAGCCTATTAGCGAGGTGGAGTTCTATCTTGTGCAGGGTATGAATGTGGTAACCGATTGGCAAAAGTGGGATTTGTCGGTACTCGGCAAGGTGGCAAAGGTACGCTTCAACTTCGCCTACTCCGATGAAATGGGTGGTAGATACGGTTTTACTATCCCAGGTTACTTCGCCTACGATGACGTAGCAGTACGTTTTGAGAAATAATATATGAGAAGAGTTTTAGAGTTTTTGTTTTTAAGTGTGATTGTTGTGACTACCTCGTCTTGCAATATAGACGAGGTGATCACAACGTCGTTACCCCCAAAGATCATCCTCGATGCTCCATCTGGGATATATAGCGTTAAGCAGGGGCGCGAGATAACCATAGCCCCAACATTCGAGTCTGCCACGGATGCAGAGTATAGCTGGACGATGAATGGCGAGGTGCTAAGTACCTCACCATCGCTCAGTTTTATGCAGACAGAGGTGGGAGAGTACTTTATACTTATCCGCGTTAGCACCACAGCAGGTGTTGACGAGGAGGAGATACGCATAGATGTATTGGCTCTCGAGACGCCGACAATATCTATCGCAGGAAATAAGTGTCAGACGGTAGCCGTAGGCACAACCATAGATTTTGTCGCCGCCATACGCGATACTGAACTCACGACAACCATAACATGGAGTCTGAATGGTGAAAGTGTATGTAGCGACTTAGCCTACACCTTCACGGCCAATATCGTTGGTGACTACACAATCACCGCCACGGCCGAGAATGAGGACGGAAAGAGCAGTGACAGCGTGCAAGTAACCGTTCTACGCCCCGAAGATATACCCTTTGAGTGGAGCTTCAATAGGAGCGATTATCACACCGTCGTAGGGCGCAAGTTGCTTATTGAGCCCGCGGCTGTAAGCACCGCCAAGGGTGTATCGTACGCATGGTATGAGGATAGTAACGAAGATACAATAAGTACTGATGCATATCTAAAATATATACCCACAACCGAGGGTACACACACCCTCAAGGCTACAGCCACGTACGACGCTGACGGCTCGCTCACGACACTCGAGCGCACCTTTACGGTGGAGGTCTACGCCGAGGGCGCCTTCTATCGCCCGAAGAGCGGGGCATCAAAGGCCGACTGGAACAAGGTCTACGAATACACCCCCGCGCCTGGACAGTTTATCAACGAGCTTAAGACGGGAGGCTTCGACGGTACCGAGACGACACCCGAGGCGGCCATAGCCTACGCCGAGGCGCGCATGTCTGAGACGAAGGATGACGGCACACCCAACCCTATATGGGTATCATTGGGTGGCTTTGGTGGCTATATCGTCGTGGGCTTCGACCATAGCATCGACAACTCAGGCGATTACGACCTCGGCATTATCGGCAACTCGTTCAGTGGCTCGTCGGAGCCTGGCATCGTGTGGGTTATGCAGGATGAGAATGGCGATGGTCTACCCAACGACACATGGTATGAGCTCTCAGGCTCGGAGACAGGCAAGGAGGAGACCATACAAAACTATGCCGTGACATACTATCGTCCAACAGGCCCTCAGATGCCCGTACAGTGGACAGACAACCAAGGTAACAGTGGCGAGGTAGACTATCTCAAGCAGTTCCATAGGCAGGATTACTACTATCCGCTATGGATCGAGGAGGATAGTTATACGCTCACTGGTACATGCCTCAAGGCTCGCAACCACGACGCCTCGGGCAATGGCTCATATTGGGTAAATGCAGAGTACGAGTGGGGCTACGCAGACAACTTTAGCGCCGCAGATAGGCTTACCGACAGCGACAATGCCAACGCCGATGCTAATGCCAACCACTTCAAAATATCGAATGCCATAGATTTTGAGTGCGAACCCATCAACTTGCCGTATATCGACTTTGTGAAGGTGCAGGTGGGTGTCAACGCCAAGAGTGGCTGGTTAGGCGAATTGTCGACAGAGGTTTTAGGCTTCTACGACTACAACATGAAGAGGTAATATGAGGACTACAATCATCAAGCTACTACCCCTATATCTCATGCTGCTGGTCTCATCGTGTATGGAGTGGGACTATGGCCTTGAGGAGGATTTCGACATCTCCGTCTCGGCCGATGGTCTGTTTATATGCAACGAGGGTAACTTCCAGTATGGCAATGCCACGCTGTCGTACTACGACCCCGTGACAAAGAGGGTATATAACGAGGTTTTCTACCGCGCCAACGCCATGAAACTCGGCGATGTTGCGCAGTCGATGACCATTCGTGATGGCATAGGCTGGGTGGTTGTCAACAACTCGCATGTCATCTTCGCCATCGACACAAACACCTTCAAGGAGGTAGGACGTATCACGGGGCTCACATCACCGCGCTATATACACTTCCTATCGGACGAGAAGGCCTACGTCACACAAATATGGGACAACCGCATATTTATTGTCAACCCACGCCGTTACGAGATTACAGGATATATCGACATCCCCGACATGACTATGGAGTCGGGCTCTACAGAGCAGATGGTGCAATATGGTAAGTATGTCTACGTGAACTGCTGGTCGTACCAAAACCGAATCCTCAAGATAGACACCGAGACAGACCAAGTGGTCGACAAGCTGGAAGTTGGCATACAGCCCACATCGCTCGTGATGGACTGCAATAATAAGCTGTGGACAGTGACCGATGGCGGCTACGAAGGCTCGCCCTATGGTCACGAGACCCCCTCGCTCTACCGTATCAACATTGACGATGGGAAGTTTGAGGTGGAAAAGCAATTCCGCTTCGACTTCGGCGACTGGCCCTCAGAGGTGCAGCTCAACGGCACGAAAGATAAGATTTACTGGCTCAACGACGACGTGTGGGAGATGGATGTTACGGCCGACCGAGTGCCCGTGCGCCCCTTCCTTCCATACAACGGCACGCTATACTATGGACTAACCATCTGCCCACGTACGGGCGAGGTGTATGTTGCCGATGCCATAGACTACACACAGCAAGGCAAGGTATATCGCTACTCGTCGCAGGGCGAACTTATTGACGAATTTTATGTCGGGATAATCCCTGGCTCCTTCTGTTGGAAATGATGCGACGACTTACTACCATACTACTACTGCTACTCACCGCTGCCGTTGCCGTTGCACAGGAGCGTCACTACGACATCGATGCCGTGGATATCCTCGGCACGCGCTCGATAAAAGATATAGGCGTGCAGCAGACAAAGCTCGACTCGCTTGTGCTCAAGGAGACCATCTCGCTATCTATGGCCGACGTGCTCACCTTCAATAGCTCTATATTCGTCAAGAGCTACGGCCGTGCCACGCTCTCGACCGTATCGTTTCGTGGCACCTCGCCCTCACATACGCAGGTGACATGGAACGGCATGAAGATAAACAGCCCGATGCTCGGCATGACCGACTTCTCGATGATACCATCCTATTTCGTCGACGATGCCTCACTACTGCATGGCACCTCGTCGGTGAACGAGACGGGTGGAGGCTTAGGTGGCGCTGTGAAACTATCGACCGTAGCGGCCAACAACCGCGGCTTCGGGCTGCAATATATTCAGGGCATAGGGTCATTTAAGACCTTCGACGAGTTCCTACGCCTAACCTACGGCAACGACCACTGGCAGACATCTACGCGTGTGGTATTGAGCACCTCGGCAAACGACTTCCGCTACACCAACCGCGACAAGAAGCTAAATATCTACGACGAGGATATGAACATCGTAGACCAATACTACCCCATCGAGCGTAATAAGAGTGGCAGCTACCGCGATCTACACGTACTGCAAGAGGTATATTACAACACGGGGCATGGTGACCGCATCGGACTAAATGCCTGGTATATAAACTCCAACCGCGAGCTGCCGATGCTCACCACCGACTACGCCGACGACACCGAGTACGACAACCGCCAGCGTGAGCAGACGTTGCGCGCTGTAGCCTCATGGGATCATCTACGCACGGACTATAAGGTGGGCGTTAGTGGTGGATATATACACACCTCCATGGCCTATGACTACCTACGCGACCCAGGCAATGGCACGATGACCCCCATGACACGCTCACGCTCGAAGATTAACACCCTCTATGGTCGTGCTGAGGGCGAGTATTACATAGGCTCGAAGTGGCTCTTCACCGCGACGCTCTCTTTGCACCAGCACTTCGTCGAGAGCCGCGATAAGAACATCATTCTTCAGGATGGTAACAAGGGCATCGTGGGCTACAACAAGGCACGCGTGGAGCTCTCGGGAGCCCTCTCAGCAAAGTGGCGCCCGACGGAGCGCTTTGGCATCTCGGCCGTCATCCGTGAGGAGCTCTTCGGCACGAAGCTCACGCCCATCATCCCTGCGCTCTTCATTGACGGCGTGGTATCGAAGCGAGGCAACGTAGTAGTGAAGGGTTCACTATCACGCAACTATCGCTACCCTACACTCAATGACCTCTACTTCCTCCCTGGTGGCAACCCCAACCTTAGAAGCGAGAGCGGCTGGACATACGACGTGGGCGCCTCGTTTGCCGTGGGTAAGAAGGGATGTTACACGCTCAGTGGCTCGGCCTCATGGTTCGACTCCTACATCTCGGACTGGATTTTGTGGCTTCCCACGACCAAGGGCTTCTTCTCACCGCGCAATATCAAGGATGTACACGCCTACGGCGTGGAGCTTAAGGCCGAGGCCATGGTACACTTTGCCCGTGAGTGGGAGATCACGCTTGACGGCACCTTCTCGTGGACACCCTCGATAAACTGCGGCGAGCCCCTCACCGAGGCTGACCGCTCCGTGGGCAAGCAGCTACCCTACGTTCCCGAGTTCACGGCGACGGTCAATGGTCGTCTTTCATGGCGCAGCTGGGCTTTTCAATATAAGTGGTGCTACTACTCCGAGCGCTTCACCATGTCGTCTAACGACTATACCCTCACGGGTAAGCTCCCTGAGTACTTCATGTCGAACATATCGTTGGAGAAGAGCCTTCAATTCAAGTGGGCAGACCTCTCGATTAAGGGCACAATAAACAACCTCTTCGACGAGGAGTATATGTCGGTGCTCTCGCGCCCAATGCCAGGCATCAACTTCGAGATATTCCTCGGCATAACACCAAAGTGGTAACCCACCAACGCGGCTTTGTCGGGATGACAAGATTCGAACGGCTGAAAGCCGTAGCGGGGATACAAAATAAAAAAAGCGCAGCCGAAGGCGAGCAATGAATCACTATCATATCCCCGCAACTGACATCTTAAAGAATACTTGCCAGCACGACAGAAGTGAGCAGGCTGGCGCGAAGCGACTGTACTTGTTTTGGCGTTGGATGGGGTGCTTGCACACCAGCCACAAGACAAAAACAAAAATAGCGTAACTCTCGTTACGCTACCTGCTCAATTGGTCGGGATGACAAGATTCGAACTTGCGACAACACGCCCCCCAGACGTGTACTCTAACCGGGCTGAGCTACATCCCGAACTGGTTTTGCGGTGCAAAGATAATAATAATTTTTTCAATAATGCAAATTAATTGCAAAAAAAA
>JAFUPR010000055.1 GCA_017481145.1 Alistipes sp.
TGGATAGGTCGCTCGGTGGGTGCTCAGGTGTTCTTCGACGTGAAGGACTCGGAGCGCAAACTCGAAATCTTCACCACACGCCCTGATACCATCTACGGCGTTACGTTCATGGTCATAGCTCCCGAACACGAGTGGGTCGAGGAGCTCACCACAGCGGAGAACCGCGAGGCTGTAGAGGCATATATCGCTGAGACTAAGCGTCGCTCGGAGCGCGAGCGCATAGCCGACACGAAGCGTGTGAGTGGTGTGATTACGGTCTCGTATGCCATCAACCCCTTCTCTTGCAGCGAGATACACATCTATATCTCTGACTACGTGCTTGCTGGTTATGGTACAGGTGCTATTATGGCGGTGCCTGCGCACGATTCGCGCGACTACGCCTTTGCTCGTCACTTCGGTCTCGAGATTATCCCCGTAGTGGAGGGTGGTAACCTTGAGGTTGAGTCGTACGACGCCAAGGAGGGCTTAGTCATCAACTCGGACATCATCAACGGCATGGATGTTAAGGATGCTATCAACTTTATGTTCGAGGAGGTTGAGCGCCGTGGTCTCGGTAAGAAGCTCATCAACTACCGTCTACGTGACGCCATCTTCTCGCGCCAGCGCTACTGGGGCGAGCCCTTCCCCATCTACTACAAGGATGATGTGGCCTACCGTCTTGCTGACGACAAGCTTCCGCTTACACTACCCCCCATCAAGGACTTCGGCCCCACGGCCGAGGGTGAGCCTCCCTTGGCACGTGTCGAGGGCTGGCATACCGAGGAGGGATACCCCTACGAGCTCTCTACAATGCCTGGCTTTGCAGGCTCGTCGGCATACTATCTACGCTACATGGATCCCCACAACACGGAGGGTCTTGTGGGCAAGGAGGCCAACAACTATTGGCGTAATGTAGACCTCTACGTGGGAGGCATCGAGCATGCTACGGGACACCTTATGTACTCACGCTTCTGGAATATGTTCCTCTACGACCTCGGCTACGTGTGCGAGGAGGAGCCCTTCAAGAAGCTCGTAAACCAGGGTATGATTCAGGGTCGCTCGAACTTCGTCTACCGCATCGTGGGCACCAACAAGTTCGTATCGCTCGGCCGTAGAAAGGAGTTCGAGACACAGGAGATTCATGTCGACGTAAATATCGTCAAGAACGACATCCTCGACATCGACGCCTTCCGCCATTGGCGTCCCGAGTTCAAGGATGCAGAGTTCGAGTTGGAGGATGGTAAGTACATCTGCGGTTGGGCTATCGAGAAGATGTCGAAGTCGATGTATAATGTCGTGAACCCCGACTATATAGTCGAGGCATACGGCGCCGACACATTGCGTATGTACGAGATGTTCCTTGGCCCGTTGGAGCAGTCTAAGCCTTGGGATACCAACGGCATCGATGGCGTGCATAAGTTCTTGCGCCGCTTCTGGGGTAAGTTTTATTCGAGAGATGGTGTGCTTCTGGTTAACGACGAGAGCGCTACACCCGCGGAGCTGAAGACACTACACAAGACCATCAAGAAGGTGGGCGAGGATATCGAAAACTTCTCGTTCAACACCTCTGTTGCCGCCTTTATGATATGCCTCAACGAACTTGGCGACTGCTCAAAGCGCGAGATACTGGAGCCTCTCACTGCCCTTATCGCCCCCTTTGCTCCCCACATCGCCGAGGAGTTATGGACAGAGGCCTTGGGTCATACAACGACGGTATGCGACGCTCAGTTCCCAGAGTTTAAGGCCGAGTACATTGTGGAGAACTCGTTTGAGTACCCAGTGATGGTCAACGGCAAGCTACGCTTCAAGCAGGAGTATTCGCTTGACATGACCCCCGATGCTATTCAGAAGGATATTATCACAACCGAGGGCGCAGCTAAGTGGCTCGAGGGCAAGCATCCCAAGAAGATTATCGTCGTTAAGGGCAAGATTATTAATATCGTGTTGTAATGAGGCAGTTCATGTCTATGTCAGTGTTTGCCGGTCTACTGATCGGCATCGCTGGCTTGGTCTACCTAAGAGTTGGCGGGTTGGCTGGTGCTGTGCTCTTTGGCTTTGGCCTGCTATCGGTCATCATGTGTGGCGCACAGCTATACACAGGCAAGTCGGGCTATCTGCCATATAGGGAGTCGTGGAGGCTGTTGCCCATGCTTGTGGGCAACGCCCTCGGCTGCCTCGCAGCGGCATATATCACTACCTATGTGGCAACGGATTTTGTCGCCGACAATCTGGATAAGATTCTCGCGGCACGCCTTTCGGCATCGTGGCATGGTCTGGTGGTGACAAGCATCGGTACGGGTATGATTATGACCCTATCGGTCTATGGCGCACGTAAGGGCCACTATCTGCCACTACTCTTTGGCGTACCCCTCTTTATCCTCTGCGGACTACCGCACTGCGTTGCCGACGCCTACTACTATAGCGTTGCTCTACTTGCGGGCAAGGCCGAGGTAGCAATGCTCGGTGCATGGGCGTGGGCAATCGTGGGCAACTACATAGGCTGCAACCTCCCGCGCTGGTTTATGGGCGACAAATTTGAGGGTTAGCGAGTTCTGCACGACGTAGGTAGCCCACAGCCTCTGGACCTTCGCACATAATAAGGTCGTAAATCGAAAGGTGCGGAACAAAGTCGAACCTATCGCTAAAGACCTGGACATAGGGCTCCACCACGAGGTGGGGCTCTATCTTTTTAGGGCGTAGGTCGAGGTCACTGGCCGCAGCCTCGACATAGCCATCCGATACGCGCGGCACAGGGAGCTTAAGTATCGAGCACACGCGCTCCAACGTGGCCATATTTAGGTCGACGAGATAGTCCCACCGATGCTCATATATGGGGGTAAAACGCTCACCATAGTAGTCGTAGTAGGGCGACGAGCGGTATGCCGACCTCATAGCCTCAATATGCTGATGTTGCCAGCGCTTAGAGTAGTCAACACGCATCGAGCGCATGGGTTGACGCGGGCGATTGGCATGTGATAGCTGCACCGAGAGTTGCATGACACCCCCCGAGGTCATTATCTCCGTGCGGTTGCGCTCCGAGCGTTTAAGATAGTGTTCACCGAGGTCGATGACTACATCTTCGCCACCCTTAACAAGCGCCGCCCAATACTCCGTAGAGCCATAATATACAGATGGAAGTATCGTCATAATCTACTCTTTTACAAATGATTCTGCCACCCAGTCATCCTCCATCAGGCGCTGCGTAAGGCGTAATCCACGCTCACAAGCAGCAGCCTCGATAATGGGGGCATCTGCCGTCAAGAAACCACTCAAAAGGAGGGTGCCACCAGCACGCAGCGCTGCCACATAGCGATCAAGGTCGCCAAGGATAATATTTCTATTTATGTTTGCAACGACCATATCACATACTCTTCCCTCCACCGCCTCGACGGTACCAAGCACCACCTCAACACGCTCCGCAAGGTCATTTAGCGCCGCACCCACGCGGGCACTCTCCACCGACCATGGGTCAATATCTACCGCCGTAGCACACTCTGCGCCACACTTAAGCGCCGCAAACGAGAGCACTCCCGTACCACAGCCCACGTCGAGCACCATGCCCGAGGGTTGCAGACCATATATTAGACGGCACATCATGCGCGTGGTATGGTGATGCCCCGAGCCAAACGACATGCTCGGCTTGACAACGATATCTATGATGGCGGGATCGCTGGGTGCTTGATGATACTCCGAGCGGATAACAATCTGGTTATCAATATCGACCCTCTCGAAGCTCTCTCGCTCCCAACGCTCGTTCCAATTCTTATCCTCAAGTTCCACCTCTGAGAATACAGAGCCATAGTCCGCTATGGCGCTAAGTGCCTCCTTGCGACACTCAGCCCATGCCTCACTAAGGATGTAGGCCTTGACCGCAACACCTGCTGCAGACTCCACTGTGTCGAAGGTCTCAAATGGATAGTCGGCAAGGAAGGCAACAACAATATCTGCCATCTCCGTATCGGCACACCCAATCGTTAGGTCTATATAGCGTCGCATAAGTAGCTTTTTTAGGTCAGAATGATATTATGTAAAATTATTTTTGTATCTTTACCACAAAGATAGCAAAAAAATGGTGGATAACACGAGAAAGTGGGAGAAAGTTAAGGTTGAATACCTACGCTACATAAAGAGCGAGCGACGTCTATCGGCAAATACGGTAGATGCCTATAGTCGCGACTACACAAAGTTCTCGCACTTCATCCTCCACCACTGGGATGTAGCTCCCGAGGGTGTCGAGGGTGTTATGATCGAGCGCTACTTATCGTGGCTCTACACCGAGGGTCATAGCGGGGCGTCGCAGGCACGACATCTCAGCGGCATTAAGAGCCTCTACAACTTCCTCCTTATCAAAGATAGGGTCGACAAGCTACCCACCGAGAGTGTCGATTCGCCCAAGGCCGATAGGCTGCTACCCGACGTGCTCACCATCGAGGAGGTCGACGATATGCTTCGAACCTTCGACCTCACAACATCGAAGGGATGTCGCGATAGTGCCATTGTCGAAGTGCTCTACTCCACGGGGTTGCGAGTCTCGGAGCTCACATCGCTACGCATCAATGACCTCTTCTTTGGCGAGGGATATGTGCGTGTTGTGGGCAAGGGCGACAAGCAACGTATGGTTCCCGTAGGGTCAGCCGCACGCGATAAGATACAGTTATACATGGAGTTTCGTCGCCCGAAGCACCGCAGTGAAGCGACCCTCTTTCTTAACAACCGTGGTGAGCCTCTAACGCGCGTGATGGTCTTTAACATCATACGTCGGGCTGCCGCCCTTGCGGGTATTGCCAAGCAGATAAGCCCACACACGCTGCGTCACTCCTATGCCACACACATGCTTGAGGGAGGTGCTAACATACGCCAAGTACAAGAGCTCCTTGGCCATGAGAGCATCACGACGACCGAGGTATATACCCACCTCGACCGTAAGCACCTGCGTAGCGTGGTGGAGGATTCATTCACACATCTTGATTTATAGCCTTACAAATATGAGAAACATCTATCTATGCACACTATCTATCCTCTTAGGCATCGCAAGCGCTATGGCCACGGAGAGGGAGGTTAGCATACCGACATCGTGGGGCACGATATATGGCACCTTAGCCACGCCCACGGAGGGTAGCGACACGGCAGTGGTCATCATTGCGGGCTCAGGGCCTACCGACCGTAATGGTAACTCAGGCCTCAACCTCAACACCTACGCCTACAAGATGCTCTCCGAGGATCTCGTTGCCGAGGGTCTCGCCGTGCTACGCTACGATAAGCGTGCCATAGGCCTCAGCCACTACCCCACGGAGGATATTCCAAATGTGCTCTTTGACGACTATGTCGACGATGCGAAGGTGTGCGTAGAGTTCCTACGTGCCGAGGGTTATAGTCGTATCATCCTCTTAGGACATAGCGAGGGTGGCCTTATATCCCTACTCGTGGCAACTGCCGAGGATATTGAGGTCGATGGCATCGTGCTCCTCTCTGCTGCGGGCTTCCCTATGGACGAGATTCTGAGGTGGCAGCTCTCGGAGCAGCTTATGCCCACACATATAGGTCTTATGGTTACGGCCAACAACCTAATACTCAAGCTAAAGAGTGGCGAACGTATCGCCCAGGAGAGTATTCCCAAGGAGCTACTATCGCTCTTCCATCCTAATGTTCAGCCCTTTATCATCAACCAAATGAACTATGACCCACGCGAGGTGGCGGCACGTTGCTCTAAGCCCATGCTCATTGTCGCAGGAGGTCGCGACATACAGGTCACGGTGGCCAATGGCGAAGCGCTGCATCAGGCTCAGCCCAAAGCAACGTATGTCATATTTGAGAATATGAGCCACGTGATGAAAGACTCTTTAACGACAGATCGCATCGAGCAGATTGTGAGCGTCTACACCAACTCACAGCTACCACTCACCGAGGGCCTTAGCTCAACAATTGCGCAATTTATCAACAATATATAAAACCTACGCCTATGTCACTATTTTCAAAACTTTTCGGTGGCAAGACCACCTCGCCAGCCTATCAGACCGACACTATAGAGTTGAATGGCCACACGCTACGCCTTACCTTCTTCGCCCACGCCTCAGTAGCCATAGAGTATGAGGGTCGCACGATATACGTAGACCCCGTCATGGGCAATGCCGAGTATGACAAACTGCCCAAGGCCGACATGATACTCGTGACACACTCGCACTACGACCACTTCGACATGGCGGCCATCGAGGCGCTGCAAAAGGAGGATACACGCATACTCTTGGATAAGACCTCGGCTGAGGGCTTCGCTGGCGACTGCTATACGATGCTCCCAGGGGCTGTTGCCGAGCCTTTTGCTGATATTAAGGTCGAGGCTGTTGCCGCCTACAATACGTCGGAGCACCAGCTACAGTTCCATCCCAAGGAGCGAGAGGATTGCGGCTATGTCGTCACACTCGACAACGCCATAAGGATATACCTCTCGGGCGACACAGAGCCTACCGACGAGCTACGTGCGCTCAGCAACATAGACATAGCCTTTGTCTGCGTAAACCAGCCATATACGATGACACCCGAACAGGCTGTCGAGGCAATCAAGGCGCTACAACCGAGGATATACTACCCCTACCACTATGGTCAGGTAGATGAGCCTACCGACGTGGAGGCTCTCAAGAGGATGCTCGAAGGCATCGCCGAGGTGCGCATACGACCACTTGCATAGCAACTCCCGATGGCAGCGTGGCGCTCGCGGTTTAGTCTTGCAACATTGGGGCATCGCCTACAGGCGGTACCCATGTTGCTTATTGTCATACCCTTTATCCTTGGCATCACTATCTTCGAGAGCTACGTTCTACCCCTCGAGATTGTCATCGCGGCACTTCTTCTAAGCACGCTCGCAACATGGTTTCTCATACCCCAATGGACGGCATGGGGCTATGCTGCAGTATCATTCATACTCTTGGGTTACACCATAGCGGAGCTGCGCGCTCCAATATCGTCGACACCCTATAACGTGACTACCGAGATGGTCGTGAGGGTGGAGAGCACACCCAATCAACGGGCAGATTACCACATTGCCGATGGTCGCATAATAGAATGGATAGACTCAGATGGCACACATCGAGCTGACGACAGAGTGGTACTATGGCTACGAACCGATAGCATCTACTATGGCGACGAACTAAACCTCTGCGCGAGCCTCACTCCTCGCATATCACGCAATGAGAGCTACGACCGCCTAATGCACCGTCGCGGCATGGTGGGTGGCATCAGCGTCGGCAGCTGCAACATTATCGACAAGAGCCACAGTCACACCAAACCATCGCTGCAACAGCGCGCCACGGAGTTACTACGCAGCCATCTACGCGACAGCACCTCGTATGCTGTTGTCGAGGCTATGGTTGCGGGCAAGCGCGACCTTATGCCCTCGGCACTACGCCAGGCATACTCCACAACGGGATTAGCACATCTGATGGCTGTCTCGGGGCTACACCTCGGCATCGTCATGGTGATAATAACCTCGTTGCTACTGCCGCTACGCCTCATACACCACGGACACCTCATAGCCCACCTTATCACCATCATAGGAGTATGGCTCTTTGCCGTAATGAGCGGACTATCACCTTCTGTCATACGCGCGGCATTGATGCTTAGCATCTTACAAATAGCCCTTATAGGCAGATGGCATTACAACTCACTCAATGCCCTATCTATTGCAGCCTTTGTCATGCTATGTTATCGTCCTAACTACCTCTACGACATAAGCTTCGAGCTCTCCGTGCTCGCAGTCGCGGGCATCGTACTATGGGCTGTGCCCATAATACGACATATTCACTTCAGAGGCTGGCTACCGCGCATAACGATTACGACCATAACCATAGGTATTGCCGCCACGCTATGGACACTGCCCCTCGTATCGCACACCTTCGGTAATATGCCCGTGGCAAGTATTGTGCTTACACCCGCCGTGATGCTCTTTGCCTACATTGTCGTCATCTGTGGCATACTATCGCTTATACTCCCTACGTCTTTAGCCTCGATGACGATGGCCGCAGCAGAGTGGGCAGCATCCATACAGAATGGTGTTGTCGAATACTCTGCGACACTACCCTTTCACACCATCAACCACACGATGAGCGAGGTGGAGATGATGCTATGCTATGCAACATATATTGCGGTTACGTTGCTTCTTGCAAGCATAAATCGAAAAAAAGTATTATTTTTGGAATAATCTTATAATCCGCTAAGAATAAAATGTTTATGCGGAAAGTTCAAGAACGAGGTAATGAGTTGGCAACTGTTCTGATTTCTACATACTTGCGTGATTTGCATTGATGTACAACTCATCTTGGAACAAA
>JAFUPR010000056.1 GCA_017481145.1 Alistipes sp.
AACGAGTTATCAGATGAATACATCCTGAACACTCAGTATAAACTAAACCGCAGACCAAGACAAAAATTAAATTTTGAATCCCCTAAAAAGATGTTCTTTAAATTTTTATCTTAATTTTGCACTTAGTCTTTGAAACTACCTCTTTGAAACTACCCTAATTATTTTTGCGTTCCGCAAAAATATTACTATCTTTGTATGTTTTACGCGCGCAAGCATATATTAATAACAAAAAATAGAACTACTATGCAGGAACAACAACCTAAAACTTCGCTCCCCGAGAACGCCTATCGCGAGCTGCGCGAGGGCGAGGAGTATCAGCCCATCATGGGGGCTAACGAGACACCCGTGGAGGTGACGCCCTACTCCGTGACCTTAGGCATCCTTATGGCTGTGCTCTTCTCGGCTGCAGCGGCATACCTCGGCCTTAAGGTGGGTCAGGTATTCGAGGCCGCCATACCCATAGCCATCATCGCCGTGGGTCTCGGCCAGGTGCTCGGCAAGAAGAATATGCTCGGGCAGAATGTCATCATACAGAGCATCGGCGCCTCGTCGGGCGTGATTGTCGCGGGTGCTATCTTCACGCTCCCTGCACTCTATATCCTCGGCCTCGATGCTCAGTTCTATCAGGTATTCCTGTCGTCGCTCTTAGGTGGCATACTGGGCATCGTCTTGCTCATACCCTTCCGCAAGTATTTCGTCAAGGAGATGCACGGCAAGTACCCCTTCCCAGAGGCTACGGCTACCACCGAGGTGCTCGTCTCGGGCGAGAAGGGTGGCTCGGGAGCTAAGATTCTCGTAACAGCAGGACTTATCGGCGGTCTCTACGACTTCGTGGTCTCGACCTTTGGCGCGTGGGTGTCGTCGCTCTCGACGAACATGTGGTGCTGGGGTAAGTGTCTCGCGGCAAACGTGAAGCTCACCTTCGGCCTCAACACCTCGGCAGCAGTATTGGGCTTGGGATACATCATCGGCCTCAAGTATGCCCTTATCATCACCGCGGGCTCAGCCCTGGTATGGTTCTTCATCGTGCCCCTGGTGGGCTCGTTGGAGAGCGCCGTGGATGCGTCGACGCTTGCAGGCCTACTGGGTATCACCAACGACGAGATACTTAGCAATCCGTCGCTTATCTTCGCGCCCGAGAACCTCTACACCTACATAGGTCGTCCTATAGGCATCGGCGGCATCGCCATGGCGGGACTCATAGGCATCGTACGTCAGGCGGGCATCATCAAGAGTGCCCTGAGCCTCGCGAAGAACGAGTTTGGCGGCAAGAAGACGTCGGTAAGCGAGCCCCGCACGGGTCAAGATATACCCATGAAGATGATTCTCAGCATCCTCATCGCGGCACTCGTGGCTACGCTCTTCTTCTTCCAGTTTGGCGTCCTCGGCAACTGGACACAGACCATCGTGGCGCTGCTCATCGTCTTCGTCATCGCCTTCCTCTTCACCACCGTGGCAGCTAACGCTATCGCCATCGTGGGTTCAAACCCTGTCTCGGGCATGACTCTAATGACCTTGATACTCTCGTCATTGGTACTCGTATCAATAGGCCTTGAGGGCACCAGCGGTATGGTTGCCGCCTTGGTTATCGGTGGCGTGGTATGTACCGCCCTCTCGATGGCTGGTGGCTTTATCACCGACCTCAAGATAGGCTACTGGCTCGGCACGACGCCTAAGAAACAGCAGACATGGAAGTTCGTCGGCACCTTCGTGTCGGCAGCTACGGTTGCGGGCGTGATGATCATCATGAACGAGACCTACGGTTTCGTCGGTGAGAACGCCCTCATAGCACCCCAGGCTAACGCCATGGCGGCGGTCATCCAGCCTCTTATGATGGGCGGCGTGACACCCTGGCTGCTCTACGGCATAGGCGCAGGCCTTATCCTCGTGCTCACGCTTATCGGCGTGCCAGCCCTCCCCTTCGCTCTCGGTATGTTCATCCCCATGCAGCTCAACGCGCCTCTCGTAGTGGGTGGCCTCGTGTCGTGGGCTGTGAACCGTCATAAGGACCCCGCAAAGGCTAAGGCCAACAACAACCGCGGTACGCTCATAGCCTCGGGCTTCATCGCTGGCGGTGCTCTTATGGGTGTCGTGAGCGCCATCCTCACCTTCGCAGGTGTCGACTGGATGATGGACGAGTGGGCATCGTCTATGGGTGCTGTATATGTGGGTATCGTCGCCTACGTAGCACTTATCGCCTACTTCATCTGGCACTCACGCCGCGCAAAGATTGGAGAGTAGTTTGACCAATGAGTAATTAGTAATTAGTAATAGATATGAATCTTAAAGAGCGTTTTTTGAAATATGTAGCGTTCGACACTCAGTCGAATGAGACGAGCACAACCTTCCCCTCGACAGACAAGCAGCTCGTGCTGCTCAAGCACCTCAAGGAGGAACTCGAGACTATAGGCTTGAAGGAGGTGACGATGGACGAGCATGGCTACGTCATGGCCACGCTGCCCGCAACTAAGGGCTACGAGAATGTGCCCACCATAGGCTTCATCTCGCACGTAGATACCGCCCCCGATATGAGCGGTGCAGATGTTAAACCCCACATTGTGGATAGCTACGATGGCCGCGACATACACCTCGGTGGCGACGTGTGGCTCAAGGTCGAGGAGTTTCCCGAGCTCTCGTTCTTCAAGGGTCATACGCTCATACACACCGACGGCACGACGCTGCTGGGCGCCGACGATAAGGCGGGCGTAGCGGAGATAGTCACCGCCGTAGAGTGGCTGCACAACCACCCCGAGGTGGCACATGGCAAGATACGCGTAGGCTTCACTCCCGACGAGGAGATAGGCCGTGGTGTCGACTACTTCGACGTCAAGAAGTTCGCTGCCGACTTCGCCTATACGATGGATGGCGGCATGGAGGGCGAGTTGGAGTACGAGAACTTCAACGCCGCAGGTGCTAAGATTTCCATCGCGGGACGTAACGTACACCCAGGCATGGCTAAGAATAAGATGATTAACGCTATAGACATAGCGTGCGAGCTCAACGCCCTGCTTCCCGCTGCGGAGCGTCCCCAGCATACGGAGCATTATGAGGGCTTCTTCCACGCGGTGGGACTCAAGGGCACTGTCGAGGAGGCCGAGATAAGCTATATCATCCGCGACCACGACTCGGATAAGTTCGAGCATAAGAAGCAGCTTATGTGGGATGTGGTGAACTTCCTCCAGCGTAAGTATGGCGAGAAGGTGCTCACGCTCAATATGCGCGACCAGTATTACAACATGCGCAAGATGGTTGAGCCCCACCCCCAGGTCATCGAGAAGGCTAAGCGCGCGATGATCGAGGCGGGCGTCAAGCCCATGGTTAAGCCCATCCGTGGCGGTACCGACGGCTCGCGTCTCTCGTTCATGGGTCTGCCATGCCCCAACCTCTTCACTGGTGGCATGAACTTCCACGGACGCTACGAGTATGCCTCGTTGACGACGATGCAGAAGGCGACGAATACTATCATCAACCTTGCGCGCATCTGGGCAGAGTAATTTGTTGTGATAAGGCATCATCTTCGACCTCTCAATCGCTGTGCTGAATGGGAAATACATAAAAGTATGTCCCATCCAGCCCAGCTCTTAATCGAGGCCAAATCTAATGCCTTCTGACAACAAATTGGGAGTGCTACCCTCTATGTCATTCTGAGCGTAGCGCAGCGCAGCCGAAGAATCTCTTGTCCGAGACTCCCTGCTGTCCCCAAAAATAATTATTAACTGAAAACTACTATGAACAATAAGTACGGATATGTGAGAGTAGCTGCGGCGGTGCCACGTGTGCATATCGCCGATGCCCGACGCAATGCCGAGGGTGCTCTCAAGATTATGGAGGATGCCTTCAAGGAGGGTGTCGAGGTTGTCGTCATGCCCGAGCTGTCGCTCGTGGGCTACACCTGTGGCGACATGGTGCTACAGAATAAACTACTTCAGGATGCTGAGCGCTCGTTGGCGTGGCTCATGGAGGAGACGTCGGACATCCCCACCGTGGGCATCGTCGGTCTGCCTGTTGTCTTCGCCGACCGCCTCTATAACTGTGCTGCCATCTTCGGCCAGGGACAGCTGTGGGGTATCGTTCCCAAGTCGTACATCCCCAACTATGGCGAGTTCTCGGAGCTCCGCTGGTGGGTGTCGGGCTATGCCATGCGCGACCGCATGATACGCTATGCAGGTCAGGAGTGCCCCTTCGGTAGCGACCTTATGTTCGACCTCCATGGCGTGGAGTTCGGCGTCGAGATATGCGAGGATATGTGGGTTCCCGTGCCACCCTCGTCGATGCAGGCGGTGCAGGGTGCTAAGCTTCTGTTCAACCTCTCGGCCTCGCCCGAGTCGGTATGCAAGCACGACTACCTCATCTCGCTCATCGCCGAGCAGTCGTCGCGCACGATGGCTGCCTACGTCTACGCCTCGTCGGGTCATGGCGAGTCGTCGAGCGACCTTGTATTTGCGGGCAATGCCGTCATTGCGGAGCTCGGCAGGGTGTTGGGCGTGAGCGAGCGCTTCGTTCGCAACGACCGCATGGTCATCGCCGACATCGACGTCGAGTATATCTCTACGCGCCGCACTGCACGTAATACGTTTTACTACCCCGAGGCACCAGAGATGCGTGTTGTCGAGGTCTTGGTCGACGATATATGCTACCAGGGCGATGTGCGCCGTCATATCGAGCCTTTGTACTTCGTTCCCGATGATGAGGCCGACCGCGCCATCCACTGCCGCGAGGTCTTCGCCATACAGAGTGCGGGTCTTGCCCAGCGTCTCGAGCATACGTCGTGCAATACAGCCGTCATAGGCATCTCGGGAGGCTTGGACTCTACGCTGGCACTTCTTGCCGTGTGCGACACCTTCGACCTCCTCGGCCTCGACCGTAAGGGCATCATAGGTGTCACGATGCCAGGCTTCGGCACTACCGACCGCACCTATCAGAACGCCCTCACCATGGTCAAGGAGCTGGGCTGCACGCTGCGCGAGATACCCATCACGGATGCCTGCACGCAGCACTTCAAGGATATAGGCTTGGACGAGAAGGAGCGCTCTGTGGCGTATGAGAACTCGCAGGCGAGGGAGCGCACACAGATACTCATGGACGTAGCCAACATGTGCGGTGGTATGGTCATCGGCACGGGCGATATGAGCGAGCTTGCTCTCGGCTGGGCTACGTATAATGGCGACCAGATGTCGATGTATGGCATCAACTCCTCAGTCCCCAAGACCCTTGTCCGCTATATGGTCGAGTGGTACGCCGACAATCGTGCCGAGGGAGCCCTCCGTGATGCTCTCAAGGATGTTGTCGCCACGCCCGTGAGCCCCGAGCTTCTTCCCGCCGAGGGCGATAGGATAGCGCAGAAGACCGAGGATATCGTAGGTCCCTACGACCTCCACGACTTCTTCCTCTACTGCGCCTTGCGTCGTCGCTATGCGCCGCAGAAGATTGCCATGCTGGCAACCATAGCCTTCGAGGGTACGCACGACAAGGCTACTATCATCAAGTGGCTCAAGGTCTTCTTCCGCCGCTTCTTCACCCAGCAGTTCAAGCGCTCGGCCATGCCCGACGGACCTAAGGTTGGAGCTGTGGGTCTCTCGCCACGTGGCGACCTGCACATGCCCTCGGATGCACACGAGCGTGCATGGCTTCAGGAGGTCGAGGAGATGGAGAGGGAGCTTGATAAAATCTAATCGTAACGCTATGAAGAAAACCATATTTATGCTTATGTTGGTGGCTGTGGGGCTGTGTGCCTCACCCACCGATGCCTCGGCTCAGTTCGACCTGTCGCGAGCGCTCAACTCGCTCCTCGGCGGTGGCGAAGAGACCACCGAGCCAGCTAAGAGCCCCTATACGCTTATGGCGGAGTCGGCACCTCAGCCCTCGAAGCTCACGGGCGTGTGGCTCTACAACTCTGCCGCTGTCGAGTACCTTGGCACTAACCCTCTTGCCGACGTGGCACTCTCTCAGCTCGAGGGCTATGCCCTGGCTGAGCTCCGCGGTGCGGGTGTTGTCCCTGGCTACTTCGGCCTCACGCTCCGCCGCAATGGTGTCGCCTACCTCAGCCACGAGGACGATATCTTCGAGGGTAGATATACCTACACTGCAGCGGATGCCTCAGTCATCATCGAGGCCACCGTCAACAACATCCCCATGAGCCTCAGCGGCTATATCAAGCAGTCGGGCACACGCATGGAGGTGCTTATCGACGCTGCCGATGCCATGGCTCTCTTTCAGCATCTTTTCCCCGAGTACAAGACCAACTCAATGGTTGTCTCTGCCGATAGTGCCATCCGTACCTTTGGGGATATATTTATTGCTGTCCGTTTCACCCGATAATTTCTTGGGTAATGATGCAAAAAGTGGCGCTTTTTGACATCTAAATTAAGGGCGAGAGATGCAGAATTTCTCGCCCTATTTTTTCGCAGCTTTCCCCTCGTTACTTTGAAGAAAAAGATACCACTTGACAAAGTCCTTAAAATGCTC
>JAFUPR010000057.1 GCA_017481145.1 Alistipes sp.
AACGAGTTATCAGATGAATACATCCTGAACACTCAGTATAAACTAAACCGCAGACCAAGACAAAAATTAAATTTTGAATCCCCTAAAAAGATGTTCTTTAAATTTTTATCTTAATTTTGCACTTAGTCTTTGAAACTACCATTAGTACAGATAGAAGAAAAATTTGGTTATGTCAAAAATTAATGCTACCTTTGACCACATTGTGGCCACAGGTCACACAAAACAGTGAACGCTATGAAGGTAATTTTGAGCATAGTCTCGTGGATATATACGATGGTGATAGCTATTCGCCATCGCCTCTACGATTGGGGCGTGCTCAAGAGCCGCACCTTCGACATACCTGTCATCTGCGTCGGCAACATCACGGTAGGTGGCACAGGCAAAACCCCTATGGTTGAGCATCTTATCTCGACACTTCACACCGACTACCGCATAGCCGTACTATCACGCGGCTACGGCCGTCGCACCAAGGGATACCGCGAGGTGCAGGCCACCGACTCGTACTTAGACGTAGGCGACGAGCCACTGCAAATTAAGCTCAAATCGCCCGAGAGCGTCGTCGTAGTCTCGGAGGATAGAGTTGCTGGCATCGAGCGCATACGCAAGGAGCATCCCGAGGTTACGCTTATCATCATGGACGACGGCTTCCAGCACCGCAAGGTCAAGGCTAAGGTCAACATCATACTCATAGACTCTACGCGTCCCATCGACGACGACCACATGTTGCCCTTAGGACGCCTACGCGACCTACGCTCACGCTTAGCTGCGGCACATCTATTTGTCGTAACGAAGTGCTCGGACGAAATGACACCGCTGGATAAGCGTCTATGGCGCAACAAACTACGCACAGTAGCCTACCAGAAGGTCTACTTCTCAAGAATCGAGAGCCGCAGGGTGTGCCCCCTCTTCAACTTCGAGGAGCGCGAGGAGGTCAACTATGGCCAGCAAGCCATCCTCCTATCGGGCATAGGCAATCCCCGCCCCTTCGTTCGTGAGGCTGAGGTACGCTTCAATGTCGTAGACAAGATGCTCTTTGGCGACCATCATAACTTCACCGCCGAGGATATGCGCCGTCTCTACGAGAAGCTCAAGCGTAACCCGCGCGCCATTATCATCATGACAGAGAAGGATGCTGTACGCCTACGTCGCTCACGACTCCCCGAGCCCCTGATGCGCGCAATGTACTTTATGCCTATACACATCGACTTTGTCGAAGGCCCCGATACCGACCTCCGTGGCAATCTTATTGCTGAGATTAAGTACGAGGCTAAGAAGGGTGTGGCATCCAAGTAGCTCAATCGCCGTAAATATATATAATATAGTATGATAAATAAGGTAATATTAGTGGGAAATGTGGGCATGGACCCCGAGGTTCGTACCCTTGAGACGGGTGTAAAGGTTGCACGTGTGCGCCTTGCCACCTCAGAGCGCATATTCAATCGTCAGACAAACGAAACGACAGAGCACACCGAGTGGCATACTGTCACTCTATGGCGTGGCCTTGCCGAGGTTGCCGATAAATATGTGCGCCGTGGCTCACAGCTATATATCGAGGGTAGCCTCCGCACTCGTGAATGGGAGCGCGATGGCGTTAAACACTACGCCACAGAGATTGTCGCCGACGAGATGAAGCTCCTCGGCCGCCGTCCCGAGGGTGGCACAACTCAGCAGTCTGCATATCAGCAGCCTGCACAGCCCTCGTACCAACCCCAGCCCTCGTACCAGCCGCAACCTCAGCCCCAGCCCCAGGCTCCCGTGCTGCCAGCAGAGGATCCAGACGACCTACCATTTTAATCCGATAAATTAGGTTAGGCAACAACAAATGGGGATGACTAAAAAGTGATTTAGCCATCCCATGTTCCTTAAGAGGTTGAATAAAAAGATGTAGTTTTAGACTTAAGTTCCTTTTCACCACTCACGCTCGGCATAGCCCGCAAGCGGCCTCTGCCCTCGCTTACACGTGGCGCTGCGAAGCCCGAAAAAGCGGAGTTTACTCAGCGTAAATGAGCATTTTGAGGGCGAGCATTTTGTTGTTAGAAGGCATTAGATACAACGCTCGGCGAATTTCGAGACGATGGGCTGTACTACAGCGTACTGCCCATTGGCGAGATAATTCGTTAGCGGTAGTAGATGATGACTTATAACAACAAAGAACGACAAAATACACTTTTTATTCAGCCTCATTGGCGAGATAATTCGTTAGCGACAGTTGATGATGACTTATAACAACAAAGAACGACAAAATACTCTTTTTATTCAGTCTCTTCCTCTATCTAAGTATCCACACCATCGCTTGTATATTTGCAAATTTATTCCAAAAAATAGATTTTACGAAAGATAAATTTGTAAATCTAAATTTTAATCCATACATTTGTATTTCGATTATGCCTCAATATGTTGGGGCGATTTTAATAAGACAACA
>JAFUPR010000058.1 GCA_017481145.1 Alistipes sp.
AACGAGTTATCAGATGAATACATCCTGAACACTCAGTATAAACTAAACCGCAGACCAAGACAAAAATTAAATTTTGAATCCCCTAAAAAGATGTTCTTTAAATTTTTATCTTAATTTTGCACTTAGTCTTTGAAACTACCAGATTCTAAATCTTTGCTCAAATTTTGCAATATCCACAACTTTTAGTATATTTGTAGGTTGAAATAGTGTAATTTATGAGCAACAGACTAAGAATAGGAATAACCCAAGGCGACACAAATGGCGTTGGCTGGGAGGTTATACTCAAGATATTATCCGATAGCCGCATCACGGAGTTATGCACCCCCATTGTGTATGGCTCGGCAAATGCCGCAGCGTATTACGCCAAGGGGTTCACAGATGTTGAGCCTGTGAAGTTCAACATCGTAGCGGGTGCCGACTACGCCACAGATGGCCGCACAAACCTTGTAGAGTGCGGAGCTAAGGAGCTAAGCATCACACCTGGAAAGCCCTCGAAGGCTGGAGGTGAGGCGGCAGCGGCAGCACTACGCAAGGCTATCGATGACCTTAAGAGCGGAAGCATCGCAGCCCTCGTAACAGCCCCCATTGACAAGGAGATGATTCAGAGCGACAGCTTCAACTATACGGGGCATACGGAGTTCTTAGCCAAGGAGCTTGATGGTGAGCCACTGATGATTATGACCTCGGAGCTTATGCGCGTGGGATTAGTGACGATACATGTGCCCGTAGCCAAGGTTGCCGAGGCGCTGACAAAGGAGCTTATCGTGGAGCGCATAACACAGATTAACACCTCCATGCGCGAGGACTTCGGCATAGTACGCCCACGTATCGCTGTCCTTGCGCTCAACCCGCACGCTGGTGACGGTGGCCTACTCGGCGCTGAGGAGGCTGAAGTAATCAAGCCCGCAATCGTCGAGGCGTATGAGAATGAGATTCTCGCTTTCGGTCCCTTTGCTGCTGACGGCTTCTTCGCCTCTGGACAGTTCAAAAACTACGACGCGATACTTGCTATGTATCACGATCAAGGGTTGGCCCCCTTCAAGACGCTCACGCCCAACGGTGTGAACTTCACAGCCTCGCTCTCGAAGGTGCGCACATCGCCCGACCATGGTGTAGCCTACGATATCGCTGGCAAAGGTCTTGCCGACGAGCAGTCGATGCGCAATGCCCTCTACGAGGCTATCGACATCGTGCGCCGTCGCAGGGAGTGGAGAGAGTGGAACAAAAACCCACTACAGCACTTCGAGCGCGACAAGGGTCGCGACGTGTCGATTAAGGATCTACCTGAGACAGAGCATAACGATTAACACCGTCAAGAAATATACGACCAATGTTTAGAACAATAGTAAGCATAGTTATCAGCGCATTACTTTTAGGTCTTGCAATAGTGAAGTGTATGGATTTAAATCTTGCTAATGCTGGACTTACTGAGTGGTTGTGGTTTGGATTGTTTGCAATCGTAGGTATTATTGCACTTACTCGCATTATTGCACTTGCCAAAACATTGGACAACAAAACAAAAGAGAAGTAAAACAGGGAGTGCAACTGAGTAGTAATCCGTCTCGTTATTGTGGAGCTACGAAGGCACTCGAAACATAAACATTTAAAACTTAAATTATCATGGTTAAAGTAACCTTCCCTGATGGCTCAGTAAGAGAGTATGCCAAGGGGACAACTGCCTTTCAGGTGGCAGAGAGCATCAGCCCTCGTCTCGCTGCTGACTCACTTGCTGCGGAGGTAAATGGCGCAACGGTAGACATGATGCGCCCGATCGACAGCGACTGCACGATCAAATTCTTCAAGTGGGACGACGCCGAGGGTAAGCACGCCTTCTGGCATACATCATCGCACCTCCTGGCTGAGGCTCTGGAGGCACTCTACCCGGGCATTAAGTTCGGTATCGGTCCCGCTATTGACAACGGTTTCTATTACGATGTGGACTCGCCCGTGGCTATCACTGAGGCCGACCTTGCAACCATCGAGCAGAAGATGGTAGAGCTCTCGCGCAACAAGGAGCAGCTCGTACGCACCGAGGTATCTAAGGCTGACGCACTGAAGACCTTCACCGAGAAGGGCGACCAGTACAAGGTGGAGCTTATCACCGACCTCGAGGATGGAACAATATCGTTCTATACCAACGGCTCATTTACCGATCTCTGCCGCGGCCCTCACATCCCCAACACTGGATATATCAAGGCTATAAAGCTCACATCAGTTGCTGGCGCTTACTGGCGTGGTAACGAGAAGAACAAGATGCTCACACGTATCTACGGTGTGTCGTTCCCCAAGAAGTCGATGCTCGACGAGCACCTCGCACTCTTGGAGGAGGCGAAGAAGCGTGACCACCGTAAGCTCGGCAAGGAGCTCGAGCTCTTTATGTTCTCGCAGCGCGTAGGTCAGGGTCTACCCATGTGGTTGCCCAAGGGTGCAGAGTTACGCGACCGTCTGGAGCGTTTCTTGCGTCAGATACAGAAGAACTACGGCTACCAGCAGGTGATCACCCCACATATCGGCAACAAGGACCTCTACGTTACGTCGGGTCACTATGCTAAGTATGGCAAGGATTCGTTCCAGCCCATACACACGCCATTCGAGGGTGAGGAGTACCTCCTCAAGCCCATGAACTGCCCACACCACTGCGAGATCTACCGTTCGAAGCCCCGCTCATACAAGGATCTACCTGTACGCTTGGCCGAGTTCGGCACAGTATATCGTTACGAGCAGTCGGGCGAGCTCCACGGCCTCACACGTGTGCGCTCGTTCACGCAGGACGATGCTCACCTCTTCGTACGCCCCGACCAGCTATTGGAGGAGTTCGAGAAGGTTATGGACATCGTATTGTACATCTTCCGCACGCTGAAGTTCGACAACTACACGGCGCAGATATCGCTCCGCGACCCCAACAACAAGGAGAAGTATATCGGCTCTGACGAGAACTGGGAGAAGGCCGAGGCAGCCATCATCAAGGCGTGCGAGGATAAGGGTCTCAAGACGACCGTCGAGCTTGGCGAGGCGGCATTCTATGGTCCTAAGCTCGACTTCATGGTTAAGGATGCACTGGGTCGTAGCTGGCAGCTCGGCACCATCCAGGTAGACTACAACCTCCCCGAGCGTTTCGACCTCACATATAAGGGCTCGGACGATAAGCTCCACCGCCCCATCATGATCCACCGTGCGCCATTTGGCTCTATGGAGCGCTTCGTGGCAGTGTTGTTGGAGCATACTGGCGGTAAGTTCCCCTTGTGGCTCACCCCCGACCAGGTTGTCGTACTCCCCATCTCGGAGAAGTATAACGCCTATGCCGAGAAGGTTGCCCACGAGCTTAACATGCAGGATGTGCGTACGCAGATCGACGACCGCAACGAGAAGATCGGCCGTAAGATTCGCGATAATGAGCTTAAGCGTATCCCCTATCTGTTGATCGTCGGCGAGAAAGAGGCCGAGGAGGGCAAGGTTTCGGTACGTGCTCAGGGCGAGGGCGACAAGGGTCAGATGACCATTGCCGAGTTTGCCGAGTTCATGAAGGGGCTCGTTGCCGCCGAGATTGAGGCAAACAAGTAAGACGCTGTTTTAAATTTATTTATTATTTTACAAACAGCTTCTATTGCTAACAGTAAAGAGTAATATACACTAATAACCGTTTCTACATTGGCAGGACAATTTCCATTCCGCCCGCGCCCACAGGTGCCGGGGAATAACCAACAGCAGAACCAGCAGCAGCGCGACCAACGCGGTCGTCGTCCGCA
>JAFUPR010000059.1 GCA_017481145.1 Alistipes sp.
ATATATTCCGTATCTTTGCTCCGAGGTTAATTGTTTATACATGGCAATACAAAAATAGTTAATCTTAGGGAGACTGCAAAGTCTCCTTTTTTGTATTGTCAATGAAAGCTACCTTTGCACTTTGAAATTGAAAGTATACATTTTACTCCACATCGCACATCGCTAACGCAACTCCTCCATGACACCCGCATCAAAATCCCCTACTCGCATGTGGAGAGCAACCGCGTGGCGTGAAAACGCCTCGCTAAGCCTCCCTTTGCCAAAGGGAGGTTTGGAGGGAATGTAAATATTAACCCCTTACTATTAGGAGATTATTCTAACTTACAATACTCTTTAGCTTGTTTACCACCACAGGTGGTGATTTATAGTATAGCAGACTGACAAATATGTTTGTAGATGGCTGCTATACTATAAATCATAGGTGCTACGCACACAAAGTAAAGAGTCTTAGTTACAACGGCTTTGATGCTGTTACATGCACACATCGCTATTCGCTAACGCAACTCCTCGTCGCTCTTGTCGACCTTGAGCGTCACAATCACTGGCAGATGATCCGAGAACTGCACACTCTCGTCGGCGACATATTTCGTTGCAGACATGCCCTCCGAGTGCAGCACATAGTCTATACGCAGCGTGCCATACATAGGACGGAAGGTATAGCCGTAGCCCTCACCCACCTCTACGAAGGCATCGTGGTGGTTGTCCACGAGCTTACCATAGACGTACGACATGGGCGTATCGTTGAAGTCACCACAGATGATATGCTCGTAGGGTGTCTGCTTCACCACCATGCCGAGCGTGTCTACATGGTCGACGCGGATAGATGAGTTGTTGGCTATGCGATCTACGATGCTACGCATGCGGTCGCCGTCGGAGAATATCTTACCCTCGGTGATATCCTGGCTGTCGTCGGCCGATATGCTCATCGTATGGAGGTGGTTGTTGAATACTCTGAGTGTGTCTGCCATACGCTCGATGCTGCGCTTGACGACGATGTCGAACCACTGCGACGTTCCGCGGTTGTTTCCCGCAATGTCGCCGCTGGCGATAATCGGATAACGGCTATATGAGCGGAGCACTACATCGCCAAACTCAGTGACGTCATTCTTATACGATAGCTGACGCTCCTGCATGAGCGAGTCTAAGCGCTCGATGCCTGGAGCCATGAGGTCGAACTCCTGGAAGCATGCCACGTCGATATTCTCAATGCCAGCGATGTAGTCCACGATGCCATCTACCGAGCGCACGGCGTTGTCGCCGTAGAAGCCGCGCACGTTAAATGTCATGAGCGTGATATCGCTACGCGAGGGCTTCGTCTCCACGTCGCGCATGAAGGCTATGTTGTAGAAGTCCGAGAAGCGGAAGATGCCAGGCAGAAGGAATACCGACACTAAGAGTGCCGTCTTCCAGCGTCCCGTCACGAGCCATAGGAGCATGCACACCGCCACGGCAGCATAGAGTATCGGCGCGAAGATGCCGACGATGGTCAGCGACCCGAAGGTCGAGGGTACTACGTAGGGTGTGAGGTAGGCGATGACCAGCGCCACGCAGAATGATATTGTCACAGCCAAGAGCACGATAACGAAGAGCGCTCCAAGGAACGTACGCTTCTTTCTACGTCGTGGTGTACCGAAGGGCTGATTGTTGTAAGTCTCGCGTTTGTTAGACATAATAAAAGTGTTTTATGGACTGGGGGAGTCCTGTTAATAGCTTGAGTGTGTCCTTATTGTTTAGTAGCTGTTTAGAGTCGTTTGCGAAATTATAACAGCGTCTTAGTAGTAATATATCCTGTTTCTATCTCTGTGGCGCCACCAGATGATAAGCAGCCATCCCCAGAACATACCTCCGAGGTGTGCAAAGTGTGCCACGTTATCCATCGTGCCCGAGACGCCGAGCATAAGCTCCAAGGCGCCATAGATGATGACAAACCACTTAGCCTTCATCGCTATGGGTGGGAAGATTAGCGATATTATGGCGTTGGGGTGCATCATGCCAAAGGCCAACAGCAGGCCGAAGACGGCACCCGAAGCACCCACCGTCGGTGTCGACATGTAGCTGTACCATGCGGGCGAGAAGAGCTCAATGTGTGCGAGGTCTATCTGTGCCATGCCCATCTGGAAGAGGGCAGCACCCACACCACAAACTATGTAGTAGGTGAGGAATCGCTTCCAGCCCATCTCCCACTCCAACGTGCGGCCAAACATCCACAGCGAGAACATGTTGAAGAAGATATGCGAGAAGCCACCGTGCATAAACATATACGTTAGCGGCTGCCACCAGCGAAAGAGCGTATCGTCGGGGCTGAGCGCACGAAGGTCTACGTTGAAGAGCGCAAACTTGATCACGTCGCCCTCGAGCAGTGTTGTGGCGAGGTAGACGATGAAGTTCGCAATGATAAGGTTCATCACCACAGGGGGTGTTGAGCTATGTGTTCTAAATGGTGACATGCTATTGTTAGGTTATTATCTGTTATCTGTTATCGTGATAGCCGTGCTGCAAGCTCCTCGGTCGTAAGCTCTGCCATGACAGGAGCACCCGAGGGTGTGAAGCTCGGATTCGAGCACCTCTCTAAGCGCTTGAGCAACGCCATAGCCTCGACACTCGCGATACCGTGGCCATAGCCTCGGCTCGCACGTCGCGCCATAAGCTCGGCCATGCGCACCCTCTCCCTCTCCAACGGCAAGGCTCCATCCTCGATGCCATGCAGCAGTTCGTATATCATCTGGTCTATTGGCATCGACATATCTATTATCGCAGGGCGTCCCACTACCGATATGCGTCCACCACCACAATACTCCACCTCGAAGCCCAAGGCGGCAAACTCGGTGGCATGGCTCTCCATGAGGTCGTACTCCTCGGCCGAGAGCTCCAGCTCCTCGGCGAAGAACATACGCTGCGACGCGCCACTACCCTTACCCAGTGCAGCCATTATATCCTCGTAGACCACGCACTCGTATGCACGCTGTAGTGCTACCACAACACCACGCCCCCCATACGTAGCCACGGCATAGCCACCAGGCATAACTATGGCCTCACCGAAGGTGCGAGCCTCAGTCGTAGTCCCCATCTGCGACTCTATGACATCGAAGAGTGTCTCCTCGTCACCCTCCTCGTCGATATACTCGACGATGCTACCGCCGATATTCATCGTGTCGCTCACAACCTCACTCTTAGCCCCCATCATGCCGTCGTAGGGGACATCAAAGCCCGTAAATGGCACATCGGGCATAGGGGCTGTAGGGTCGATATACTCATCGCGGAAAGGGTTGTAGTCGCTCCTTGTTGCCACACGTGGCTCGGCATAGCTTACCCGCTCTGCGCCATAGACGGGAATCTCCACCCCCTGAGGTTGGAAGTCCATCATGGGCACGGCGCCCGTCTTCACAAGGGTCTCGCGCACGGCAGCGTGTAGTATCTCGAGGATGACGTCGTGGTCTGCAAACTTGACTGTGGTCTTCTGCGGATGTACATTCACATCCACCCTCTCGGGGTCGACCGTCAGATAAATAAAATACGAGGGCATACACCCCTCAGGGATAAGCCTCTCGTAGGCGCGCACGATGGTGCGCTGCATAGGTATGGAGTTGAAGTAACGACCGTTGACGAAGAGATACTGCTCGTTGTTACGCTTCTTAGCCGCAGCGGGACGACCCACGAAGCCCTCGATGCGTACCACCGATGTGTCCACCTCAAGGTCTAAGAGGTTCTGCTTGATGTGCTTGCCGACGATGTCGACGATGCGCCCCTTGCGATTTGTAGGCATCAGCTGATATACTAAGCCATCGTTCTGCCTGAGTTCGAACTCCACCGCTGGATTGCATAACGCCACACGCTGGAACTCGCCCTTTATCTGAGCACCGAGCCTCGAGTTGTCGCCATCGATAAACTTACGTCGTGAGGGCACATTGTAGAAGAGGTTGCGCACCATAAACTGCGAGCCCTTGGGACATGCTGCAGGTAGCTGCGAGCGAAACTCACCACCCGCTATTGTTGTTATGGTGCCTATCTCATCCTCCTCGCGTCGTGTGCGTAGCTCCACCTCTGCTACGGCAGCTATCGATGCTAAGGCCTCACCACGGAAGCCAAAGGTGTGGAGTTTGTACACATCCTCGATAGATGATATCTTCGACGTCGCATGACGGTCGAAGGCCATGCGTGCATCTACGGCCGACATGCCCGAACCATCGTCAACAATCTGTATCAGCTCCTTTCCGCCATTGCGGTAGTTCACCCTCACGCACTGCGCCCCCGCGTCAAGTGAGTTCTCCATCATCTCCTTGACGACATTCGAGGGGGCATTCACCACCTCACCCGCGGCAATCTGATTTGCCACAATCTCGGGAAGCAGTCTTATTCTGTCCATGACCTATTACTTGCTGACATTTGAGTGTTTAGCATCTACCCTCTTACCGTCGACAATCTCCACATCGTCGTCGTAGATGTTAATCCTACCCACGGAGTTCTGCCACTCCTCCATCTCGTTTATCGTCTCGGGCGTGAGACTCTCGAATTCACGGAAGTCGATGTCGCCATGCTTCTCGTAGAGCACGATGCGCGACACCGTCGTCGTATCGCTCTCTGCCGTCGCCCCAGCCGCCACAGCTGTTGCATACTCCTTCTCCTCGGCAGCATGGTTCACGAAGCGCATAAAGCGCGGGTAGAGGACAAGCATCGCCACTGTGAGTATCACGGCGAGAAAGAAGAAACGACCAAACCCTGCAAAGCTACTACGCTCACCACTCGACGCATCACGAGCCTCGCGCTGCGTACGTATGTACTTACCAGGCGTATATGGCTCGTCATCCAATGCCGAGGTGCCATGTAGCTCCCTACGCCTACGGTCACGCTCCTCCTTTACGGGGTCGTAGTATCGGGGGATGTAGTTATACTGGCGCGGTTTAGTCTTGGGCGGTCTAAAAAATGACATACTTACACTCTGTTTTATCTCTTTATCCTCGGAAGAAGCTCTTCATCCTCTCCAAGATATTCTGATTCTCTACATTCTCTGCGCGCTTGAAGTGGGGTTGCTCCGCAAGCTGCTCCACGAGCTTACGCTCCTCCTTCGTGAGCTCATCGGGGATGGTCACGTCGACCAATATCACGATGTCACCACGACCATAACCGTTAACCTCGGGAAGACCCTTACCGCGGAGGCGCAGCACCTTGCCCGCATGTGTTCCAGGCGACAGCTTTATGCGCACACGGCCATCAATCGTCGGCACCTCCACCTCACCACCGAGGATGGCTGTTGTCACGGTGATATTAAGGTTGTAGACAAGGTCGCTACCATCGCGGCGGAATTGTTCGTTACGCTCCTCCTCGATGACCACTATAAGGTCACCATTCACACCACCATGACGCGCAGCATTACCGCGACCCTCGACACGTAGAGCCATGCCCTCCTCGACACCCGCGGGAATCTTAACCTCGACAACCTCCTGACCGCGCTCCGTGCCCTCACCGCCACACTTATCGCAGCGCTCCTTGATGACACGTCCCTCGCCCTGACACTTAGGACACACGCTCTGCGTCTGCATGCGGCCAAAGAATGAGTTCTGCACCGTGATGACATATCCCGAGCCATTACAGTCGGGGCATGTCACGAACGACGACTTATCCTTAGCTCCCGTGCCGCCACACTTGTCGCACGCCACGGTCTTACTTATCTTCAGCTTCTTAGTGACACCCTCCGATATCTCCTTCAACGAGAGCTTCACCGTCACACGTATGTCGCTACCACGGTTCACCCTCTGTCTGCGGCTGCCACCCGCGCGGCTGCCACCGAAGCCTCCAAACGCACCACAGAAGATGTCGCCGAACTGCTCGAATATATCCTCCATCGTGAAGCCTCCAGCACCACCGAAGCCACCGAAGCCACCACTGCCCGCACCATTCATGCCAGCATGGCCAAAGCGGTCGTAGCGTGCGCGCTTATCATCATTCGACAGCACGTCATAGGCCTCCGCCGCCTCCTTGAACTTCTCCTCAGCCTCCTGATCCCCTGGGTTCTTGTCGGGGTGATACTTGATGGCGGCCTTGCGGTATGCCTTCTTTATGGTGTCAGCATCGGCATTGCGCTCGACGCCCAACACCTCGTAATAATCTCTCTTCTCTGCCATAATAGTCTTAAGTTTAGGGCACTACTCGCCTACGACAACCTTGGCGTAGCGCAGTACGTGCTCGCCCATCTTATATCCGCGCTGCACGCAGTCGATGACCAAGCCGCGCTTATCCTCACCCGCCGCAAAGCGAGCCACAGCCTCCTGCTCATCCTCGTTGAAGGGCTTGTCGATGCACTCTATGGGTGTTATCCCCGCAGCATGAAGCACGCTCTCAAACTTCTTCATTACAAGCTCCTCGCCCTGACGTAATGCCGCGATGTCGTCGCTCTTCTCGGATGCTGCCACCGCACGCTCCATGTCGTCGAGGATCGGAAGTATAGCCTTCCAAGCACCCTCCGAGCCACGCTCCACGAGCTCCATCTTCTCCCTCACGGTACGCTTACGGAAGTTATCAAACTCGGCCTGCAGACGCATATACTTATCGCGCCATACGGCTATCTGCTCCTCCAAGGATGGCTCGACTGACACATTGTCAGATGCCGCACCATCGTCCTCTGCCACATTGTCATCCGCAATGTCCGTAGGCATGGGCTCCTGAGGATCGAAGCCCTCAGCGGTCTGTTCTATATCTCTCTCTTTCTCAGATGTTTGCTTGCTCATAAATCGTTTAAAATTAAATTGTTTCATATTATAATGAACAAATTATATGCCTAATACAAATATCGTCGGACGCTTAGCTATGTTTGGCATCGTCGCCTTGCGCCACTCCTCCACGCGCAGTGTTCGGATATACTCATCGGGGGATGTAATATCCGCCGCTACCGTGAGTCTTAGCTTTGGCGAGAGCGTCTTCAGCAGCACCTCAAAGAGCTTCACGTTGCGGTATGGCGCCTCAATAAATAGCTGTGCCTGACGCTCCTCAACAGCTCTACGTTCCAAGGCCTTAATGCGACGCTCGCGCTCACCATCCTTTACGGGGAGGTAGCCTACGAAGGCAAACGACTGACCGTTGAGTCCCGAGGCCATCACCGACATGAGTATCGACGAGGGACCCACTAACGGCACCACCCTTATACCATGGTGATGCGCTAAAGCTACGATGTCGGCACCTGGGTCGGCAACGCCTGGCACTCCCGCCTCCGAGATGACACCCGCCGAGCGTCCCTCCAACAGGGGCTTAAGCATGCGCTCAACCTCCTCCGTGCGCGTCGTATGCTCGTTGAGCTCGACAAACTCAAGCTCCTCGATTCTACGCTCCACACCCACCTTCGAGAGGAAACGACGTGCCGAGCGTACATTCTCGACGATGAAGTAGTCGAGGCTGTTCATCACCTCGTAGTTAGCCCTCGGCAGCACATCCCACAGCTCTCGTGCCTCCGATATGGGGCATGGTATCATATATATCGTTCCCTTCATTATCGCTCGGTATATATACGTTTCACGCGCGTAGATATTGATGTCATTATCTCGTAGGGGATGGTGTCAAGCACCCTCGACATCTCCTCGAGGGTATTACCCCTCTCTGCTCCAAATATCGTCACCTTGTCGCCTACCGCAATGCCAACGATGTCCGTGATGTCTATCATCGCACTATCCATGCACACGCGGCCTATAATCTTGGCACGTCGGCCTCCGACGATTACCTCCCAGCGGCCACCACCGAGATGACGATCGAGGCCATCGGCATAACCCACAGGTATTGTCGCTATGGTTGTCTCTCGCTCAGTACGTGCCATGCGACCATAGCCTATGGTCTCACCACGACTGAGTGTTCGTATCTGCACTATGCGTGTTGAGAGCGTTGCCACAGGGATGAGCTCCTCGTTATGCTCATAGCCGTAGCCATAAAGTCCGAGACCCAGGCGACACATGTCGAACGTCGCCTCAGGGAAACGTACGATGGCTGCCGAGTTGGCTATATGGCGCAACGGTTCGTATTCGAGCCACTCCGTAAGTTGCTGGCTCATATAGTCAAAGTCGGCAATCTGTCGTCGTGTGAAGTCATCCTCCTCGGGACAATCTGCCGCGCTGAGGTGCGAGAATATAGAGGCCACATGCAACGATGCGTCGTGGTGTATGGCGCGACCTAAGATGTCGACCTCCTCGTCGATAAATCCCAGACGGTGCATGCCCGTGTCGAGCTTCACGTGTATGGGGTAGGCCTCACGATGGGCACGATGCACAGCACGGCGGAAGGCATCGAGCGAGTGGAAGCTGTATATCTCGGGCTCAAGGTCGTGAGCTATCATCACATCGAAGCTCTCCTCGTCGGCATTGAGTACGACGATAGGCATCGTTATACCCTTAGACCTCAGCGTCACACCCTCATCGGCAAATGCAACAGCCAGATACCTCACACCCTCATGTTGTAGCATGCGCGCCACCTCCACATCACCCGTACCATAACCCGAGGCCTTGACCATGGCCACCACGGGGTGGTGCTGTGGCAGATGACGACGGAAGTAGTTCAGATTCTTCTTCATCGCCGCAAGATCCACCTCCAGTGTTGTCGTATGCGTCCTACGCTCCAAGAGACGACTTAGGCGCTCAAAGCGACTATCACGACTACCCTTGACGAGTATTACGGAGTGTGCCCAGCGCTCGCGCGAGAAGTTCTCGATAAGCTCGTCGGTCGTAAGGTAGAACGACGTACCTCGCGGGAAGAGGTTCTGGTGCAGCGATATATTCTCACCCACGCATATCAGATGGTCGACCGAGGCCTTACGCACAGCCTCCGCCACACGACCATACAACACCTCGGGCTTCATGCCACTCTGACGTATATCCGATATTACGGCCACACGCCTACGACCCATAGATTGCAGATGTAACGCATCGAGGGCTACGATCACCGAGTTGATGTCCGAGTTATAGGTGTCGTCGATAATCATCGAGTCGTCGATACCCTCCTTTAGCTCTAACCTCATCGCCACCTTAGCTGAGAATATGGCGCCATCGACACTATATCCGAGCTTGCGCATCAGTGCCTGCACGTGGTAGGCGTCGACCATGAGGGCATCGTTCAGCTCCATGGCATCATCCACCGTCTCGCGGCTGCTGTCGATAAGCTCGCGGTCGCCATACAACGCCTCTATGCGCGAGGCTAACGCGGGGTACTCCCTACTATATATTATTGTCTTAGCACCACGTGCCAAGATTAGCTTCTCCTCTATTTTTGCAGCCTCCGACACGAAGTTCGCCGAGTGAGCATCGCCTATCGACGTCACCACGACGATGTCGGGGCGTATCATCGCCTCTAAGCGCTCCATCTCGCCAGGCTCCGATATTCCCGCCTCGATGAAGGCCACCTCCTCGCTACCCTCGAGCATCACCAACGATAGCGCCACGCCGAGTTGTGAGTTATAACTCTTGGGTGAGGCAAACGAGCGCACCCTGTCGGGCATTGAGCGTGCCGCCCACTCCTTAACTATGGTCTTACCATTGGAGCCCGTGATGGCCACGACCGTACCCTTAAATGTACTACGATGGTGGGCTGCGAGGCTCTGCAATGCCTCGAGTGTCGAGCTTACGACAACCATACCACACCCCTTTGTCGGCAGCTCCACATCGCGCTCGACGATGAAGGCCTCGACGCCACGCTCCGACATGCGACGTATGTAGTTGTGGCCATCGTGATTCTTACCGTCGATGGCGGCAAACATGACGCCCTCGCTGGCAACAACACTACGCGAATCGGTTGCCACCTCCCTGACTCGCAGGTCAGCACCCCGAAGCTCTCCGCCCACTATACGGGCAATATCCGACAAAAGGTAATCCATATCTCTTAATCTTTGGTCTTCACAACAACTACTGTTTAAACTTTACGAGCGTTATTCCAGCACCTCCGCGGTCGGCATGGTCATCCGTCACCGTTGCCACATCCTTCACCGTGCGCAGATAGCGACGTATCTCCTCCTTCAACGCTCCCGTGCCCTTGCCATGGAGTATCGTCACACCTCCCACGCCCACCATCAGAGCGTCATCGACTAAATCCTCGACAGCCTCCAAGGCCTCCACAGCACGCATGCCGCGCACATCAATCGTATCGCGGAAGTTGAGCTTGCGCTCGCGAATATCCACCGACACCACCGTGCGCGCCGTCGTGGGACGCGTAGCCTCCCTATACTCGGCACCCGACACAGCCCTCAGTCGCGCGATGTCGACCATCATGCGCATATTACCAAAGGTCACTTGCGCACGCTTACCCTTGATGCTCTCCACCACGCCAGGTACTACCTGCCCCTCCATCTTAACCTTCGTGCCCACCTCTATCACCTGGGGCTTAGGCTCTGCGGGCTTCGCGGGCTCTACGCCCTTAGCGACATTTTGAGCCCTCTGCTCGCGACGCTCCCTGCGTCGTGCTAAGCGCTCCATCTCGCGCTCTATGCGGTCATCCTTCGCGCTATCAACACCGTCGACACCGTCAACGAAGCTCTCAAGCTCCTTGCGTGCCATGCGTGTTAGCTCCTTCTCGGCCTGCGACTCACGTATGGTACGTATCGTATTCTCTATCTGTCGGCGCGCCTCGGCAACAAGCTCCTCAGCCTCGCGGCGTGCCTTATCGATGATAGCCTTGCGCTCATCATTGATACTCTGAAGCCTATCGCTGTAGGTTTGTTCTAACTGCTCTACCTTTCTATCCGTCAGGCGTATTCTGTCGCGTTTCTCTGCCCAGTAGCGCTTATCACGTGCGATCTCCCTCAGCTGCTTCTCAAGGTTTATATGATCCTCGCCAGCCTTATCCATAGCCTTGCGGACGATATCCTCTGGGAGGCCTATCTTTCGTGCCACCTCGATGGCAAACGAACTTCCAGGCTTGCCCATCTCGAGGCTAAAGAGCGGTTGTATGTTCTTAACATCGAAAGCCATAGCGCCATTGGCCACGCCCTCATTACGCGAGGCGAAGTATTTTATGTTGGCATAATGCGTCGTAATCACGCCATAGGCCTTACGCTCCACAAAACGCTCGAGTATCGACTCCGATATAGCGCCACCAATGGTAGGCTCCGTGCCCGAGCCAAACTCGTCGATAAGTATCAGCGTACGCTCCGACGCCTCTTGCAACATAGCCTTCATGTTTACCAAGTGCGACGAGTATGTCGAGAGGTCGTTCTCCAACGACTGCTGATCGCCAATGTCAATCATCAGCGCGTCGAACAATGGGAACTCCGAGTTCTCCAGCGCTGGCACCAAAAAGCCACACTGCACCATATATTGCAGTATGCCCGTAGTCTTCAGACATACCGACTTACCACCAGCATTGGGGCCCGAGATGACGAGTATGCGCTGTTCAGCATTGAGCTCCATGTCGAGTGGCACGATAACCTTACCCTGCTCTTTGAGTGTACGCTCCAAGAGAGGATGGCGAGCCTTACGCAGTAGCAGACGCCCCTCGGTCGATATTATCGGTCGCACAGCACCATTATCTATCGCCCAGCGAGCCTTAGCTCTGAGGGCATCTATCGTCGTAAGATACTCCTCGATGCGCGATAGCCCCTCAACCTCCAAGCGTAACTGCGCTGTGAGCTCCGTGAGGATGCGTACCACCTCGCGCGTCTGGGCATATTCCAACTCTCTCAGCTCGTTGTTGAGTTCCACGACCTCCACAGGCTCGATGTAGAAGGTACGCCCCGTGGCCGACTCGTCGTGTATAAATCCCGAGAGCTTGCGCTTGTTCGCCGCCGATACGGGTATCACAGCATGACCGTCGCGTATCGATATCATAGCATCGTCCTCCACAATACCCGAGGCCTTAGCCCTCTGCAACACCTGCTGTAGACGCTTGGCTACCTGTCCCTCGTGTTCGCGTATGGCACGACGAATCTCTTGCAGCTCGGGGGATGCACTCGAGCGCACCTCGCCCGTATCATCCACCACACGCTCGATGGCGCGTTGCAACTCTGGGAAGATCGTCACTCCCGAGGTTATAGCCTTCAGCGATGGATAGTTAGGCTCCCTGCGCGAGATGATGAAGCTCACAATCTCGGCCGCCGAGCGTAGTCCACCAAGTAGCGTCACGGTCTCCTCGACCGTGAGATACGAGCCCTCAACTCCAATCTTATCAACCGTGGCGCGCAGATCCTCCTGCTCGCCTATGGCAATACCCGTCTCCATCGACAATAGTAGGCGCATCTCGTCGGCAAGAGCCAGACGACGTTCCACCTCACGGCGCGAGCGCGTAAAGCCCTCACCCGCGATAAGGTCGCGCGCCGACTGCATCGTGCAGCGTCCAACGATAGCCTCACGTATGCGGTCAAAGCCTACCCTCTGTTCGAAATTCGACGGATAAATCATATTACCACAACTCTAATACTCGACTACTCAGCCTCCTTGGCCGCTTTCTGCTCAGCCTTAGCGGCCTTCTTCGCAGCCTTCTCAGCAGCCTTCTCCTCCGACTGGCCGAAGAGCGAGAAGTGAACATAGCGCATCGGGTTAGCCTTCAAGTCCTCAAGCAATAAGCCGAGGTTGTCACCAGCGGTGGTGAGCGAGTTGTACAACTCCTCGTCGGTGAGTAGCTTACCAACAGAGCCCTCGCCACGCTCGATGGCAGCAAGCACCTCGTTGAGCGATGCTACGGTCGTGGTCAGCTTATTAACCACATCCGCCTCAGCAAGATCTCCAGTGAAAGTATCGAGATTCTGAAGCATCGACTCCACACGCTCGGTATTCTCCGAGAGCGTCGTAGCAAACTTGCTCAGGTCGTCAACAGCCTTGTTGATGTCGGGTGCTGATGCCGTAAGTATACCGTCGATAGACTTAGACATCGACTCGAGGTTTGCTACAAGATCGGTGATATTCTGGCTGTTACCGCTGATAAGCTGATTAACGCCCTCCACCGTCTCGTTAAGACCCGACATAAGCTCCGTACCCTTGTCGGCCAACGAGCCAAGCATATCGGGCTTAATACGTCCTTCGAGCATAGCTCCTGCTTTGATATGCTTCGGACTATCGCCCTGGAGGATGACAATCTCCACGCCACCCATCAGACCTGCAGCGCCAATCTCCGCAACAGAGTTGTCGGGGATGATTGAGGCATACTCACTCTCGATGGCAATCTCCACCTTCACACGATTCTTCTCAAGGCTTATGTCACGGACATTACCCACCTCTACGCCGCGCAACTTCACGCGAGAGGACTCCTGCAAGCCCGACACATCGTCATAATAGACATAATATAAATCGCTCTTTAGCAGCACATTCTGACCACCAAGCCACTTAATACCCCACCATGCCACACAGATGACAATAACGGCAAAGATGCCAATCTTAAACTCTCTTCTTAGTTTCATATCATTAAACTTTAATTACTCTCTCTGTTTACACTATTTCGTTACGATGTTTCCATCCTTAAAACGCACAACGTATGCATCCTTGAATGTCTCGCGAGCACGAGCAAGCTCCTCTTGCGCCGCCTCACGCGAAGCGTAGCAGCCGTAACAATACTTATACTTATAACGGCCAGTGCCCATATATAGCGACACGCGCCCCTTGTACGACTTAAACTGATAGTCGTTCTTGTCGACCTCCGTAGTGCTCGATATAAGCTGTATGGTGTACCCCTCGGTGAGTGCCTCACTCCCTGCCGCCGTGAGGACATCATCCTCCGTCACAGAGTCCTCCGCTACACTCTCCACAGGTGTCTCCGCTACGTTGCCATCCAAGGCCTTGAAGTAGCTAACAATAGCATCACTTATAGCCGTTGCCATCTCCTTTTTTGACTCTTTCTTTGAGAGATAAGCATAGTCCTCGCTATTGGTCAGATATGCCAACTCGACAATCACACCTGGCCCCTCAAAGTAGTACAACACCGTGAAGACGGGCCCTGCCTTAACGCCCAAGTTTTTGAGTCCATAACTCGACATATTACGGCAACACTCCTCGGCAAAGAAACGACTAAAAGGCTCATTCTCAAGCTGTCGTGCCACAGCCATCATAAATCCCTGCGACGTGCGGTCGATATCCTTCGGGTCGATAAAGTCGCCATCGTCGGCATAGCGCGCTGCCTGTCCCTGATTCTGATTCATCAGTCGCTCGTTGAGCGTCAGCACCCACACCTCGCAGCCATTTACCGTCGTCTTCTCATGGGCATTGGCATGTATCGAGACATAAAGATCGGCACCCTTACGATTGGCAAACTCAGCACGACGCTTGTTATCCTCCGACTGCTTTTCGTGATAAGCCGAGTCTGACGAACGTGTGAGGTAGACCTCCAAGTCGGAGAGCTTCGTCTTAAGCTGCTTACGCACCTCCTTCGACACATCTAAGACATAATCCTCCTCGGCTATATCCTTCATCACCTTACCTGGGCGTGGTCCTCCATGTCCTGGGTCGATGACAACCACCCTTTTTCTACCCTCGGATGCAACATTTTCCACCCCAGCAGCGTTAGCAGCTACGGGTAGTATAACCGAGAGCATCAAGGCAATTATGAGATTTCTCATAAATAAGTCCATTTTGTGCAAAAAATTTACTATCTTTGCGGGTTGTAACGGTTAATATCGGCCTTAGTCGCCCATAATAGGAGCTACGAAACCCAATGGTGAGGTCGTTTTGCCGACACCGTCGGCAAAGTTACAAAAAATTATTGAATTTTGAGACATTTATTCTTAAAATATCTATCATCTGCGCTGCTCGTTGCTGCGTTCGTGTGTCTCACCTTCGGCCTCACAAGCGCCGATGCGGGCGGTTTTGGCCTATTCCAAAGCCGCGACAGCGTTGGCTCACCTGTGGACGATAGGGATACAACTGGCGACAATACGGCTCGTCGTCGCAGCTCTGCTCCCATGTTTGACGACATCATCGAGGGCAAGGCTGTCGACTCTGTAGTCTTTGACGCCACGAACAAGATGATATACAGCTACAAGAGCGGCGATGTCACGTATCAGGGCATGAACCTCAAGGCCGACTTCATGCGTGTCGACATGCAGACGAAGGATATTTTCGCCCACGGCTACCCCTCAGATACGGTTGATGGCAAGCCCACGAAGACACACCCCGAGTTCAGCGATGGCGGCACACCCTACTCGATGGACACCATCACCTACAACCTCGACTCGCGCAAGGCCAAGATTAAGGGTATCGCCACACAAGAGGGCGACGGCTGGCTTATAGGTAGCAGCGTGAAGATGCACCCAGACGAGACCATACATATCGGCAACGGTATGTACACCACCTGCGACTGCACCGACCATCCACACTTCTACCTCGCCATGACGCAGGCGAAGGTTATCCCTGGAAAGAAGATTGTCACAGGATATGCCTACCTTGTAATGGAGGACGTGCCCATCTACTTCCCAGGTATCCCCGAGGCCTTCTTCCCTATACACATGGGTCCGAAGTCGGGTATCTTGATGCCCACATACGGTGAGGATGCCAAGGGTTTCTTCATCCGCGACTTGGGCTACTACTTCACCCTCGGCGAGCACATGGACCTTGCCATCCGTGGTGGTATATACACCCTCGGCTCGTGGGAGGTATCTGCAGTATCGCAGTATGTCAAGCGCTACAAATTCCGCGGCAACTTCAACCTCCAGTATTCGGCCATACGTACGGGCGAGAAGGGCGAGGCCGACTTCGTGCAGCAGAACAACTACAAGATTCAGTGGACTCACTCGCAGGATGCTAAGGCCAACCCTGGCTCTACATTCTCAGCCTCTGTGAACCTCACATCAAGTGGATACAGCCGCTACTCGGCAACCAACGTCAACGACATCCTCGCCACACAGACCAACTCATCTATATCGTACTCGAAGAATTGGGAGGGTACACCCTTCTCGTTGGCTCTCAACATGTCGGTATCACAGAACTCAAAGAACAAGACCATCGCCGTGACATTGCCAACCATCACCTTCAACGTCGCCAGCTTCAACCCCTTCAAGCGTAAGGAGGCCATCGGCAAGACGCGCTGGTACGAGAAGATTAAGATGAGCTACTCGATGAAGATGACCAACACGGTGAATACCACCGAGGATGAGATATTCACGAAGGAGACGCTTCAAAGCATGAAGAACGGTATACAGCACACCATCCCTGTATCTACGTCACTATCGCTCTTCAACTACATAAACGTGAGTCCCTCGTTCAACTATACCGAACGCTGGTACTTTAAGAAGGTGAGCCAGCAGTGGAACGACGAGACCCACACCTTAGAGACGCTCGATCCAGAGTATGGATTCTGGCGTTTGTACAACTACAACGCCTCGGTGTCGGCCAATACGACGGTATATGGTACGTACGTAGCTAAGAAGAAAGAACGAAAACTTCAGGCTGTACGCCACACCCTCACCCCCAACGTCGGCTTCAGCTATGCCCCCGACTTCAGCCGTCAGAAGTATGGCTTCTATGAGACGGTGCAGACCGACACTACGGGTAAGTTCAAGGTGTACTCGCCATTCACAGATAACGCCTATGGTGTGCCTGGTAGTGGCCAGCAGTTCAACCTCACATTCGGACTATCGCAGACGTTGGAGGCCAAGATACGCACCAAGGATACGGTCAAGAAGGTGAAACTTATCGACCAGATATCGATCAATGGCTCGTATAACTTCCTCGCCGACTCGATGAACCTATCTACCCTACCGATACAGCTACGTACGACGATATATCAAAACATAGCCCTCAACCTATCGCTCACCCTCGACCCCTACGAGGTGTCGCCTCAGGGTGTGCGCTACAACAAGCTCATGTGGAGTCGCGGAAGCATCGGCCGTCTGCAGTCGGCCAGCTGGAGCTTCGGCTACACCTTCAAGTCGCGCGAAGATAAGTCGCGTGTTGCGGGCAACGATATCACATCACTGCCCCCCGAGTACTTCAACTCGTGGAGCGACCCCTACGGGCAGCTAAACCCCGCAATGCGACGGCAGTGGATGGCGGGACAATACTACGACTTCTCGATACCGTGGAACTTCGGTTTCAACTACAGTTTCAGCTATAGTGCTCAGTTTGTGAACAACGGAACTACGGGATACAAGAAGAACTTACAACAGACCGTAAACCTCAACGCCAGCGTACGACTCACGCCCAAGTTGATGATTACGGCAACGTCGGGCTACGACTTCACCGCCCGCAAGATGTCGATGACATCCATAGCCATCACGCGCGACCTGCACTGCTGGCAGATGTCGTTCACATGGATACCCTTCGGCAACCACCGCAGCTGGGCGTTCAACATCGGCGTGAAGGCAGCATCGTTGGCCGACCTTAAGTACGATAAGAGCTACTCGCAGTACGACTATATGTACTGACGTACAATGAGTAATGAGTAATGAGTAATG
>JAFUPR010000060.1 GCA_017481145.1 Alistipes sp.
ATATATTCCGTATCTTTGCTCCGAGGTTAATTGTTTATACATGGCAATACAAAAATAGTTAATCTTAGGGAGACTGCAAAGTCTCCTTTTTTGTATTGTCAATGAAAGCTACCTTTGCACTTTGAAATTGAAAGTATACATGGTCATCGATGTACAACAATCATCGACGTCCACCACCAAAGGCATATCCTAAGCTAATAAGAAGGTGGTTATGCTCTCTGTTGAAGAGCTTATACGCCACGGTGATACGCACATGGTGCGAGAGCTCGACGCCCACACGTGGCATCACGGCGAAGTGGGCACCATGGTTCACAGCATGCGCTGAGCCCTTAACCCTAACGTCTCCCCACGCGACGCCCATACCGAGGCCGACAAAGGGCGAGACACTACTACCCTGCAGGAAGTTATAGTCGGAGGTAATAAGCAGGTTCTCGCTAATGAAGTTATAGCCACGGATGATATTATTCTTCGTCTCACCGCGATAGAGCGAGCATACAGAGACATAGAGCCCCAAGTCTACAGGCTGAGCATCGAAGTTATAGCGCACCTCGACACTAGCGTCGACGCCCTGACGCGAGCGACCATACTCGGGCATCTTATTAGCAGCCGTAGCAAGACCTACGCTCAACTCAACCTCAACATTACCCACATCGCCAACGGCATAGCTATCCTGTGCCACGCCCTTTGTCGTCATCAATAGCATGGCGACAATGCAAACAGTAATTATTCTCCTCATTGTATTGATATATAACCGAGAATGAGCGAAATATGCACTTCGCTCACTCTCGTATTGACATTAACGCATGTTATAAGTTCTCGAGCGTATAGTCCACCATCTTCTGGCGAATGTTGACCATGTCGTTAGGACGCATTGAGTGGTTCTGGTCGGGATATATCATCATGTCGTACTGCTTGCCTGCGCGGTTGAGGGCACGACACATCTCCATGGTATTCTGGAAGTGTACGTTATCATCAGCCGTGCCGTGGATGATAAGCAGGCGGGTGTTGTTCGACAGACGGTCAGCAAAGTTTATGGGTGAGTTATCATCATAGCCCGCGGGGTTGTCCTGTGGCAGACCGTTATATATCTCCGTATAGATAGAGTCGTAGTAGCGCCATGAGGTCACGGGTGCCACAGCGATAGCCATCTTGAAGAGACCATCACCCTTGAGCGCACAGCCGAGGGCCATGAAGCCACCATACGACCAACCGTAGATACCTATGCGTGAGGCATCAACGAAAGAGAGCTTACCGAGGTGGCGGGCAAACGATATCTGATCCTGCACCTCCGCATAGCCGAGGTTGGCGTATGTAACCTTCTTGAAGTCCTCGCCACGGAAGCCCGTACCTCGAGCATCACAGCATGCAACGATATAGCCATTACGTGCGAGTGTCTCCTCCCAGTCGGTAGTGTAGCGGTTGGCTATCTGCTGTGAGCCAGGACCTGAGTACTGCGTGATAAAGACGGGATACTGCTTCGAGGGGTTGTAATCCTTGGGATAGATGAGGAAGTAGCTGAGCTCGTCACCACGCTCCGTAGTGAAGGTATAGTAGTTGCGCTGGTAGGCGGGCTTCGCATCGCTCACCTTGCCGAGCATCAACGAACGCACCTCCTTGCCCTTAGCATCGTAGACGGCAGCCGTAGGATAGCAGTCCGTCGCCGAGTGCTCAGCAGCGAAGTACTTCATATCGCCCGAGGGGTATACCCTCCAGTAGCCAGGCTTCGAGAGCAAGCAGGTCTTCTTCTTACCATCGAGCGATATAGAGTATAGGTGGCGCTCCATGGGCGACTGCTCCGTAGACATATAGTAGAGTGTCTTCTTATTCGCCGATAGACCAACAAACTCCGTAACCTCCCACTCGCCCGCAGTGATGGCATTGAGTCGGCCATTGGCTACAGAGTGCAGATAGAGGTGGAACCAGCCCGTCGTTGTCTCCTCGCGCACGATGAAACGATCCTCGTCGATGAAGGTTATGGTCTCGTTGCTCGGACGCTCGACATAGCGTTCATCCCTCTCCTCATATATCACACGCTCAGAGCCATCATCCTCAATCATAACTACCTCAAAGTAGTTCTGTAGGCGGTTGACACGATAGAAGTAGAGATTACCCGCAGGGGTATAGTCTATGCGCGGAATATACTGGTCGGTCTCGTCGCCAAGAGATATCTGGCGCGTCTCCTTGGTGTAGAGGTTATAGACGTGCATGGTGACGATAGAGTTCTCCTCGCCAGCCTTAGGATACTTGAAGCGATAGGCCTTGTTGTACAGCTCAGCATCGTAGCGCATCATCTCGAACTCCTTGACACGGCTCTCGTCGAACTTGAGATATGCTATCTCGCGACCATCGGGCGAGAAGGCATACGCCTTGGTGAAGCCATACTCCTCCTCGTAGACCCAGTCGGTCGTGCCATTGATAATATGGTTCCACTTGCCATCGTCGGTGATGGCGTATATCTCGTTGGTAGTGAGGTCATATACAAAGATGTCGTTCTCGTAGCCCATGGCGAGGAACTTCGAGTCGGGCGAGAACGATATGTCGCGCACATCGTCAATCTTTATGGTCGAGCCGTCGGGACATGCTATGTAGTAGTCCGAGGTGAACGAGTGGCGGTATATCTCCTTGCGTGGTGATGCACCCCCATCCCATATCTCGTATAGGGTCATCGAACCATCGGGCGAGCGGTCAAACGACATGATTACGCCACGACCAGTGAATACCACCTCGCCATCGCCAGGCTTGGCATAGTCGTACATGACAACATTACGGCCATCAAGCTCCATGTATTGATGTGTGCCCGCCACAGGGGTGAGCGATGCTGGTGAGATATACTCTGTCGGGACAGTACGCGCCTCGACCATCTCAAGATAGCTAACCTGCGCCATAACCGATACGGCTATAAACAGAAGCGTTACGGTAGTTAATAGTTTTTTCATATAGTCTTAGGTTATATTATTACTCATTACTCATTGTACTTAGGCCAACTCTATTGAGTAGTCTAAATGCTGGATTGTTGAGGTAGTTTGAGACTGGTCGAAGGGCGGGAAAGCGGAGCATACCCTAAGTATGTAAGCATTTTCCGCTCGAGCCAGGCGCCAAACTAACCAACAAGACAGCGTTTAGATGTCGTCGATGGAGAAGTCATAACTAAGCCTCTTACCCGTCGTAAACTTCGAGTTGTCGAGTTTAGAGTTGAACTGATCGACGGTGACACGTATGTTCTCCTCATAGGGAGGCATAAGGAGGTCGAAGTTCAAGGCGTAGTTTATGGCTGTCTCGATGATGGAGACGAGGGCATCGCGGTCGATCTTCTTAGTGCCAAAGGCCATAGGGCGCACGATAGTTTGGCGCTTACCCTCAACCCAGAAGCACTTCTCGCGGTTGATGAAGATGCGGCCAATAAGGTAGCCCTCATCGGCATTACGGTTATACTTCAGCGAGTCGGATAGGAAGTTATAGATGTTGATAACTCCCGTGTAGGAGTTCTCCCTATTTTGCTGAAGGTAGCTATTTTGCCAGATGATATGGTTCGAGTCGAACTCGAAGACGTCGGTGTGCATCTGGAAGAGGAGGATGTCGCTAGCTACCTGCAACTGAGCCTCAAACTTACCACGGTCGCGGTACTCGATACGCACACGGCGGTCGAGCTTACCATCAAGCTAATCGTCAATCTCCGAGGCCATCTCGACGAGTGTCTCCTTGAGGTCGTTGAACGTGGCACAGGTATTGTCGAAAATCTGCTGCTTGAGCGTCGACTTACGGACTATAGCCTCCAAAATTTTCTCTCTTAACGTACTCATATATCGTTCGTTTGATTATCGTAGACGTATATTTTGACCTGTGCTTAGCGTCGCTGTAGGGCGTATCGTATTGAGCTTCGACAGCTGCGTAAGACGTATGCCATAGATCTGCGAGATGAGGTGTAGCGTCTCACCCTCGGTGACCTTATGGAACATGCCCTCGCCGTTCCATCGTGCAGCCTTACGCTCGATGTAGAGCACGTCGCCATCCTCGGGCTGCGTGCGGCCATCCACGTCGTTGAACTTACGCAGCGTGGCAGGTGATACCTCGAAGAGGTCGCCTATATGCTCGTAGGTGTCACCCTTCTTGGTTATGATGTAGTGCGCACCATTTGTACGGAAGACGTTATAGCCGAAGTGCGAGTTTATGCTTACACGGAAGTTGTTGGGGTCGATGCCACGATCGGCGTACGCTATGGTCACATCGCGAGGCATGTTCGGTATTGCCACATAACCATCAGCTACGCTCTCGGTAGGCTGCGATGCTGGCGCGGTGGGTGTGAGCGCCGCAGGGTCGAGGGTCAGATCATTAGCCAGATATTCGTCGTAGAGCTTCAAGCCATCCTTACGGTCGAAGAGGTAGAGATGGTAGCGCTCGATAACACCAATAAGTCGATCGGCATAGTCCGAGGCTGTGGCGTAGCCCGCCTTCTTGAGTCCTTTAGCCCAACTCTTGTAGTCGTCGATGTCATAGGCGAAGAGAAACTCGTAGCGGTTGCCAGTAGATAGGAAGTCGGCATGGTCCTCGAATGACTCCTCAGCAGTGTCGTAGACACGGAAGCAGTCATCAGGGCGATCATCCGCATGGGTGATGGTTTTACCCGTCCACGTACTCTTGCACTTTATGCAGAAGTGGTTGTTGGCCACACGTGCCAAGTAGCCATTGCCGAAGCCCGACTCCAAGACGGCCTGTCCGAGGGTGATGCTGGCAGGTATGCCGTAGACCTCCATGTTGTCGATGGCCGTTTCGCGCCAACGATAGATGTACTCCTCGGGGGTGAGCTTCACCCACTCGTCCGTGGGCGATAGAGCCTTATCCTTGTCGGGCTCAGCCACTTGAGCACTTACCGGCTGGTCTATCATCGTCACCGCCATTGCCAACAGCGCCACTCTCAACACACTATCTAAGTTTAGTTTCATACACCTATAAGTATAGTTTTCTGCAAATATACGAAAAAAGTTAGGAATAGCAAAAATATAACCAACAAATGAAAATAAAAAAATGGGGGGGTGACTAAAAAGTAACTTAGCCATCCCCGTTTTGTTAGGAGACTGAAAAAAAGATGTAGTTTTAGACTTAAGTTCCTTTTCACCACTCACGCTCGGCATAGCCCGCAAGCGGTCTCTGCCCTCGCTTACTCGTGGCGCTGCGAAGCCCGAAAATGCGGAGTTTACTCGGCGTAAATGAGCATTTTGAG
>JAFUPR010000061.1 GCA_017481145.1 Alistipes sp.
ACGTGACATTATCTTATCGGTATTAGCCTTACCATCGCTCTTGCTATCAGCATAGGTACGCGGACTATTGCCATCTATCGCTCGCGAGTCCCATTCTGCTTGAGTCTCATCAAGGCTTACAATCTTACCATGACGGCCACCATCCCATACCTCAAAGACAACACCCTGCTTACCATTCTCGTTGTAGTAGTCGCCAACCTTATACGTCTTTTCTTCAGGAACGACTGGTTTAGGTTTACCTGCCTGGGTTATAACGACTTCAAAGCTCTGATCGCCATACTGAACCGTAATTTTCGCCGTTCGGCTACTCTCGTTGTTATTTGCTGTCGTGGTATAGCTAATCGTATTACCAGAGCGGTTAACAACCAACCAATCGGCGTTACTTCTTACCGAGAGTTGAATATCATCACGTTCGTTTGTCAGGGTATAGCTTATCTTTCCACCACCTCCATCAGCGCCAAGCTTAACACTTGACTTAGACGTAAGTGTTAAAATAGGATCGGGGAGCACAACAGGTTCGGGCTCGGGCTCAATGTTTTCGACGACCTCCTCTGTATCAGGGGTAACAACAATATCCTCCTTCCTATCCTCGCCACCCGAAAGCACGATACCGCAAACAATACCTACAACAGCCAAGAGAAGTAGTAACCACAGCCACCACTTCGACCTCTTGGGGTTATTGTCCGTGGGCTTTGAAGGTGTCTGCTGAGGTTGAGATTGCAACTCGATGGTTGTATTCTCGTCTGCGCCATTAAGCATCGACATAAACTCCTCGGCAGAAGCAGGACGATCCTTGCGGCGAGGTTGCATTGCGCGCTCGATAGCGATGCGGGTTGACTTGGAGAGGTGTGAGGGCATCTCGTCGAGGCCATCTTCGCTTACGGCAGCAGCTGTGGGTGGGGTTTTGCCTACAAGGAGGAAATAGAGTGTAGCCCCCATAGAGTAAATATCGGTACGTGGCGAGAAGGTGCTGACGCCTCCCACCTGGTACTGCTCCATAGGTGCATAGCCATGGCTTATGCCTATAGGTGTTGAACTCGTCTGCATGCCTCCTACGTCGTAGTGTTTAGAGAGACCGAAGTCTATCAGCACAGCGTGGTTGTCCTTGGCGCGTACCATGATATTTCCTGGCTTTACATCGAGGTGTGCAACATCGTACGAGTGAATATAGCTCAACGCCGAGGCGAGCTGTGCGATATAGTTCGTAGCCTCTGCCTCGCTCATAGCTCCACGCTGCGATACGATGCTCTGTAACGACTCACCCTCGATATACTCCATAACGTAGTATGCCGTGCCATTCTCTTCGAAGACGTCGTGGATACGTATGATGTTGGGGTGGTCGAGGCCTGCGATAAGCTGTGCCTCCTTCAGAAACTTATCCTTAAAGCGCCCCATGGTCTCGCCGAAACCATCTGACGAGAGGGTGATGTGTTGTGAGTCACCGTCGCGTTTATAGTAATCCTTGGGAAAAAACTCCTTAATGCAGACCTTGCGCTTAGCCAAAACTTGCTCCGCGAGATAGGTGATGCCGAAGCCTCCACGCCCAAGTGCGCGTACGATACGGTATCTACCTTGTTGTAGTGTAGTGCCAGTTAGTAGTTCCATACTTGTGATTTTATTTAGCAAATATATCTATTTTCCTGCAAATAGCCAAATAACAAGCGATATATTCCATTATAAAAGCCCTTTTCGTGGTGTTAAAGGCTATTTTTTAGCCTCGTATGCTTGCTATCTTCATAGAAGTTTGTAACTTTGCGCCATCATTCATAAACGAATTATGATAGTAGTAACTAAAGTAGCTGAGCTAAACGCAGCTTTGGCCAATACTCCAAAAGAGGGTGTTGGCTTCGTGCCCACGATGGGCGCCTTGCATGCAGGACACCGTTCGCTGGTGGAGCGTGCTCGCAGAGAGAATGACACCGTGGTGGTGAGCGTGTTTGTAAACCCCACGCAGTTCAACAATAAGAATGACCTCAAAAACTACCCCCGCACACCCGAGGCAGATTGTGCTACGTTGGAGGCAGCAGGTGCTGATGTGGTCTTTATGCCCACGGTAGAGGATATCTACCCCGAGCCCGATACGCGTCAGTTCGACTTTGGACTGGTTGATAAGGTGATGGAGGGGGCTACACGTCCAGGACACTTCAACGGCGTGGCGCAGGTTGTTAGCCGTCTCTTCGATATAGTACGCCCCGCGCGTGCCTACTTCGGCGAGAAGGACTTCCAGCAGATAGCAGTGATAAAGGCTATGGTCGAGCAACTTGCCATAGATGTGGATATCGTCGAGTGCGCCATCGTGCGTGGTGATGATGGCCTCGCGCTATCGTCGCGCAACGAGCTCCTTACGCCCGAGCATCGCATGGCGGCACCACACATCTATGCTACCATCAAGCAGTGCGCCGAGCGTAGCGCCACGATGAACCCTGCGGAGCTTACCGAGTGGGTGATTGCAACCATCGACTCTAACCCCTTGTTGAAGACCATCTATTTTGAGGCTGTCGATGCCCGCACGATGCAGAAGGTTGAGCACTGGAGCGATGCAGAACGCATACAGGGATGTTGCGCTGTGCAGGCAGGTGATATACGCCTTATCGACAACATCAAGATTAAATAAGCGACATAACTAAGCGACCTAATAGCTCAAACTATGTATATTGAGAGGATGAAATCGAAGATTCACCGCGTGCGTGTCACGGAGGCGAATCTAAACTATGTTGGAAGCATAACCATCGATGAGGATCTGATGGATGCAGCTGGCCTCATTGAGGGCGAGAAGGTGCAAATCGTGAATAACAATAATGGCGAGCGCATCGAGACATACGTCATCAAGGGTGAGCGCGGTAGCGGCTGTATTTGTCTCAATGGTGCTGCGGCACGTAAGACGGCAGTGGGCGATATCGTGATTATTATGGGCTATGGATTTATGGACTTCGAGGAGGCTAAGACCTTCGAGCCCAAGGTCATCTTCCCCGACGAACGCACAAATCGTCTGCTCTAAGGGCTTCCTTTGACGACACACAGATTGAGTAACCCCTATCCATGCCTATGATATACAGCGGCAGGATAGGGGTTACTTCTTGATACTTACCGTTGGGTTGTGGATCGTTTTTTTTTTGTGCTTTTGCCATGGCTGGATGAAGATAATTTTGGCAGATTGGCATAATTTACATATCTTTGTAGGATAATGTTTATGTATCAAATTATACTATCGATATATGATTAAGTCAATGACGGGCTTCGGTAAGGGCGAGGCCGTATGCGGCGATAAGAGATTCCGTGTCGAGCTACGCTCGCTAAATTCTAAGCAACTCGACCTAAGCATCAAGCTTCCAGGACGCTACCGTCAGGTTGAGGCCGAGGTGCGCAGCATCGTTACTCAGCGTCTTGTACGTGGCAAGGTGGACTGCTTTATATCGGTTGAGGCACAGGCGGCAGACACCTCAGCGCATATCAACACGGCGGTATTTAAAGCCTATGCCGATGAGCTTCGTGCAGTGTGCGATGAGAATATGATTGCTACCGATGGCGATGCGTTACTCATGGCGGTTATGCGTATGCCTGATGTTGTGACTACCGAGGAGCAGAGTGTTGGCGATGATGAACTTGCGGCAATAGTCGAGGCTGCACGTCTGGCAGCGGATGAACTCGATGGCTTCCGTGTGCAGGAGGGCGCTATTCTTATCGCTGACCTGTTGAAGCGTATCGACCTTATCGAGAAATATAGACATGAGGTTGAACCCTACGAGTCGGCACGTGTGGAGACCATTAAGAATCGTATACGCGAGAACCTTGAGAAGCTTGCCGTAGATGTGGATAATAATCGCCTCGAGCAGGAGATGATCTTCTACATCGAGAAGCTCGATATCACGGAGGAGAAGGTGCGCTTGGATAACCATTGTGCATACTTCCGCGAGGTGGCTGCTACTGAGGATGCACCAGGGCGTAAACTCGGCTTCATAGCACAGGAGCTTGGTCGCGAGATAAACACCATGGGCTCGAAGTCGAACGAGGCTAACATGCAGCGTCTGGTGGTTATGATGAAGGACGAATTGGAGAAGATAAAGGAGCAGGTGCTCAACATATTATAAGACAACTATGGGTAAGTTGGTGATATTCTCAGCCCCGAGTGGCTCGGGTAAGACTACAATCGTACGTGAGCTATTGAAGCGTTTTTCGTGTTTCGAGTTCTCTATATCGGCTACGTCGCGCGCACCCCGTGGTGAGGAACGTGATGGCGTCGATTATTACTTTTTGACCTCCGACGAGTTTCGTGCGCGCGTTGAGCGTGACGAGTTTGTCGAGTGGGAGGAGGTGTATGCGGGCACGTGCTATGGCACACTACGCAGCGAGATGGAGCGCATCTGGCAAAAGGGCAATATCATACTATTTGATGTTGATGTCATGGGCGGAATCAACTTGAAGCGTCTTTTTGGCGACGATGCCTGCTCGCTCTTTATCATGCCCCCATCTGTCGAGGAGCTTGAGTGTCGACTACGCGGTCGTGGTACCGATGCCGAGGAGGTTATACAGAAACGTATAGATAAGGCCGAGTTCGAGCTATCTAAGGCCGTGGCCTTTGACCATACGGTCATTAATGACGACCTGCATACGGCTGTCGAGGAGTGTGTGTCAATAATCACTAATTTCCTAAAGTAGAGAGTGATATGAAAAAACGTATGTTGCTATATTTCGGCTCGTTCGACCCTATACATAATGGTCATATAGCACTCGCTGAATATGCTATCGAGCGAGATCTTGCTGACGAGGTGGCGCTTATCATATCGCCGCAGAATCCCTTTAAGGCGGATGTACTCCAGACACCCGAATACACGCGTTTCGAGATGGCGGAGATGGCTGCGAAGGAGTCTCGCTTCCCCGATAAGATAAAACCCTCGGTTGTGGAGTTTGTCCTTGCCAAGCCGTCGTACACGATAAATACGCTCGACTATCTCAAGGAGAACTGTGGCAACGAGATGGAGTTTGCTATAATCACGGGTAGCGATATATGGGCACGTTTCGATGAGTGGAGAGAGTATGAGCGTATTCTCAACGAGTATAAGATATATGTCTACCCGCGTAAGGGCTACGCTGTAGAGAAGTTTGCCGATAGGGTGACTATCTTGGAGGATGCTCCCTTTGTCGAGTTCTCGTCGACGGAGGTTAGGGAGCGTGCTGAGCGTGGTGAGGATATTTCTTCATGTGTATCTCCTTCTGTGGCTGAGTATATAAGGAAGAATCAGCTGTGGACACCTGCGGGCAACATCGTGCGTCTTACGTCGATGATCGATGCAGGCGATGAGCGTGCCGCATTGTTTGTCGAGCGTGGTAAGTGTTACTATCGCCACAATGAGTGGGGTAAGGCTATCAACGACTTCAATCGTGCCATGAAGCTCGAGCCAGAGAATGAGGAGGCGCGCCAGCTCCACGATATGGTTTATGAGATATTGTCGTTCCGCTATAAGGATATATACAATCCGTAGAGTATGATAGAGATTGACGATAAGATTGTTAGCCTCGATCTTTTGCGCGAGTCGTTCGCTTGCGATCTGAGCAAGTGTAAGGGTATATGCTGTGTTGAGGGTGATTCGGGTGCTCCGCTCGACATCGAGGAGGTTGACCTCTTGGAGCAGGAGTGGGAGAACTATGCCCCCTATATGACCGAGGAGGGACGTGCTGTTATCCAGGAGCAGGGTTTTATGGTTGTGGATGTCGATGGCGACTATACCACACCACTTGTCGACGATGCTGCATGTGCCTATGCCTTCGAGGAGGATGGCATTACTTTCTGCGCTATAGAACGCGCCTATCGTGAGGGTAAGTGCTCCTTTATAAAGCCTCTGTCGTGCCATCTTTACCCGATACGTGTCACACGTTTTCGTAATGGCTCAGCTGGCTTGAACTATCATCGTTGGGCTGTGTGTAGCTCGGCGCGCGAGTGTGGCAAGAGGCTCGGTGTCCCCGTATATCGTGGTCTTAAGGAGCCTATAATTAGAGCCTTTGGCGAGGACTTCTACCATCAGTTGGAGCTTGCTGAAGATATGCTTAAGAAGATGAAGTAATCGAAATATATGTTTATGGCAGAGAGACTTAAGTATTATATTATTCCCCTTGCTATTGTTGTCTTCGCGGTGGCTGCTAAGGCACAGGAGGCTGATAGCCTCGCCGTGCGACAGACGACCGATAGCCTGCATGTTGCGGCGACAGATACTATGCGTGTGGATAGTGTCGCTGTGCAACCAAAGGCTGTGCCTGTACACCCTGTGCGTACTCTCGGCAAGGTGTCGGTTATTGATACGTTACCCACGGGCAACGATGCTTTGAGGATTATCTTGTTCAATGATAATACATGGCGTTATATCCTCTCTGAGGAGTATAAGAATGATCCAGAGGTCTTTAGCGACCATTGGAATACGGATGTCACGCACGCCTATATGGATGTCGATGTCAACTCGTTACCCGAGGCTACGGCCATACGTCTTGTTGACTCGTTGGAGAGCTATCACTACCCATTCCTCGGACGTATCTCGTCACGCTATGGTCCACGCCGTGGCCGTCCACATCAGGGCGTCGACATGGTGCTTAAGACGGGCGACCCCATATATGCCACGTTCGATGGCAAGGTGCGTGTGTCGAAGGTTGCAGGTAACTATGGTAACCTTGTGGTCATACGCCATAACAATGGTCTTGAGACCTACTATGCCCACCTTTCTCAGCGCGATGTTGCTGTCGGTGACTGGGTTGTTGCTGGCCAGCAGATAGGCCTTGGTGGTAGTACGGGACGTAGTACGGGCCCACACCTCCACTTCGAGGTGAGGTACCGCGGACAGTCGTTCGACCCAGAGCGAATAATCGACTTTAGTACAGGTAATTTGCGCCGTGATGAGTTGTTGTTGCGTCGCCGCCATTTTAGCATCTATGCCAAGTTTGAGCAGGATTTTGACGATGAGGTCGAGGCTGAAAAGCAGGAGGAGGCAGAGCGTAAGGCTGCTGCTGCCATCCAGTATCATACGATACGTTCGGGCGATACGCTCGGTGCTCTCGCTCGTAAATATGGCACTACTGTTTCACGCTTGTGTCAGCTTAATAATATCAAGTCGACATCAATACTTCGTATCGGTCAACGATTGCGCGTGAGGTAAACGTGCTTGAACTTCGATCCTGGCAGACTACAAACATTTTGATTTTTTGTCAAAAAGTGTTTGTAGTTTGCTATTTTTTTTCTACTTTTGTAAAAGTAAGCAAACACTCTAATTGTTCTGAAAAACAGACATTTGAGTCGCCATAAAGCGTAACTCGCTGAGGGGGGGGCATTTAGCCCTCTCTCCTCAAGTTGTTTTAAGGAGATTTATTTTTTTAGGCACGCGCGTGAGCGAGCATGGGGAGTGGGAATAGAGAGCTATGAGCAGTTAGCGTGATGTCACTA
>JAFUPR010000062.1 GCA_017481145.1 Alistipes sp.
CATTTTAAGGACTTTGTCAAGTGGTATCTTTTTCTTCAAAGTAACGAGGGGAAAGCTGCGAAAAAATAGGGCGAGAAATTCTGCATCTCTCGCCCTTAATTTAGATGTCAAAAAGCGCCACTTTTTGCATCATTACCAAAACTAACTAGACAATATAGGCGGCAGTCATAAGACCTCCGCCTCTATTTTTGCGTTTTACCGCTATAGCTTACGCACCCACCGAAAGAGTAGTACGCCGAGAAATCCTGCGAGGAGGCCGACGAGTGTGCCAAGGAGTATATCCTGTGGGAAGTGACAGGCGAGGTATATGCGCGAGTAGCAGATAAGCAGTGCCACGACCGTCATCAATATGGTAAACCATCTACGCCCAACGACGACCGAGCTAAGCAGTGCCAACGACACTATCGTTGCGGCGTGTGCCGACACCGTTCCATAGAGGCCATGTCCCGTAGATACTACGCTCACATCCGTAAGCCCCTCAGTAAACATGGGGCGTAGGCGCACGGGGAAGCTCTCCCACACATGCTTCAGGGGACCCGAGTGCTTAAAGATGCCTGCAACAATATCGGCAGTACCCATAGCCAACCCTACGGCCAAGAGTAGAGCCACGACACCACGCCACGAGTAGCGACGCCATACCATATATATAATAAGGAGGTAGAGCGGTATCCACATCACCACACCCGACACTGCCACCATCAGCGCGTCAAACCACTCAGCACCATCAAAATTTAGTGCCTCGAAGAGAGGCCAATCCCATGTTACGTTATTCATATCTCATACTACTAAAAAGCGGCATACATAGGCAGTCCACCTCCCGCACCACACTCCGCCGCAAGCATCATATCACACTGCATGACCATCCATATTACGACGACAACGACAATACACTGCCCTACAAAACCTAAGCGTGTGACCATACGTTGCACACCCATATCGACACTCTTAGGCAGGGCGTGCATAGCATAACCCACCACCATAAGCACCATCGCCACACCCGAGCCATGGACAAGAGCATCTATCTCCGCGAACGAGAAATTTACAACTATTCGTCGAAGCATATCCCCCACTTGCGCCATATCCTCGGCCGTAAAGAGCAACCACCCAAAGGCGACAACGTGGAAGGTGAGAAGTACGGCAGGGATGCGCCACGCCAACTTCATCTCCGAGCCAACGCGTTTAGCCTTAGGCACAACCTCCAACCACACCTTATGTAGCGCCAGCGCCACGCCATGGAGCGCGCCCCATGCAATGAACGTAAGACCCACACCATGCCATAGGCCACCGAGGAGCATCGTGAGGAAGAGGTTTAGATATGTGCGCATACGTCCCCTACGGTTGCCTCCAAGCGATATGTAGAGGTAATCTCTAAGCCACGACGAGAGCGATATATGCCAGCGACGCCAAAACTCCGTGATGGTGGCCGACTTATAGGGTGCATCGAAGTTATCGGGCAGACGGAAGCCCATCATAAGTGCCACACCCACGGCTATGTCGGAGTAACCCGAGAAGTCGCAATATATCTGTAACGTAAAGCCATAGATGGCCATGAGTGCCACAAGACCACCCTCACCCATCTCGCCGTCGAAGGCGGGGGCGACGAACAACACGCCGAGAGCCTTGGCTATGATGGCATACTTCACGAGGCCTCCAGCGATAAGTGTCACAGCACGCCCCATATCCTCGCTCGTCACCACCTTGCCACGCTCCTCAATCTGCGGAATAAACTCGCGCGCCTTAACTAGAGGGCCGAGGAACATCTTAGGAAAGAAGGACAATAAAAAGAGGTAGTCCGTAAAACGACGGAGAGGCGCTATCGTACCTCGCGCTATGTCAACAACATAGGCTATAGACTGGAATACGAAGAACGACACGCCCGCAGGCACGACAACGCTCTCCCACTGGAGCGTACCCGAGCCATAGAGGTCGTTAACAAGCCCCACGAAGAAGTCCGTAGCCTTGAAGTAGACAAGGATAGCGACATTGATAACGACACTTAGCGCCACCCAACCACGTGTGCCACGCCCACGCTCCCGACGTCGTGCTACACGTCTGCCAATAAGATAGTCGCTGAGCGCCACGAAGAGGAGCAACAAGACGTAGATGCCCGAGAGCTTATAGTAGAAGTAGAGCGAGAAGAGTACGACATAAATGTTTCGTAGTGTCACACGACGGTGCAGCACGACATACCCCACGCCAAAGATAAGAAAGGCGAAGAGGAAGAAGCCCGTGGTAAGCGTAAGAGGTGCTGCGGCATCATACTCCAAGAGTGAGGCCACACGCTCCCATAATGCACTATCGAACTTCAGAGTCTCCATCTTACTCCACATCTTCGTTTGCCACTGGTGCAACACCCTCAATTATCGAATCCAGCACGATGGCTGCAGCACCCATATTTCTATCGATGAGCATCTGCCGCTCAGCCTCACGACGACGAGCCTCCTCAGCTATGCGCTGAGCCTCAGCCTCACGCTCCTGAAGCTCGGCTGCAAGTGATGTGCGCAGTGCTCGCGCCAAGGCCTCGGCCACACGCCTACCTCCCGCAAAGTTGATATGCGTATAATCCTTCGCTGCCCAGCCATTAGCCACAAACTGCGGCATACCACCATAGGTGGCCATAGCATCCGCCGTACTCCAGAAGGCCACATGCGTACTATCGGCTGCTGCACGCTGATACGACGTAAGAGCATCTACTGACCCTATGGGCTCGTACACGCCCGACTCCTCATTCTTTATCCAGCGGTCGCTAACGCCTAAGACCAAGATGGCAGCATCGGGGAAGCATCGCTCGGCGTATGCTATCATATCACATAGCTGATCACGATAGCGCGAGAAGGCACGCTGGCCTGGCTGCATGATGTTAAGACCATACTGCAAGACCACAAGGTCGTAGCCCAGCATCTGGTCTATCTGACGATTGATGGTCGCTCCCGTGCCAAAGATGGCATGGCCATTATTGCTACGCACCGAGAAGTTATCGACCGTAACACCTCGACCGCCTTCCAACGAGGCACCATAGCATACCACCGAGCCCTCCAATACCTTCAGTCTGAACGCCTCGATTGGCGCCTCGACATATATCTCGCGCACATGGTCATCGCCCGCAATCTCGAACTCGCGACTGAGCGAGTCGTTAAGCTCCACGAGCACGCGACTCGTATCGCGGCTATATAGCAACACACGACCACGCGAGCAGCTGTCAAGCGTAGCAAAGGCATCAGTCGACGCCCAGCGCGTAGTGGCGCCACTACGTCCCTCGGCGATATATCCCGAGATGAAGTATCTGTCGCGTAGCGCCTCGGGCGTACTCTTAGGTTTCATCACGCTATATGCCGTCCAGCCCGACGATGTGCGCTTAACACTCTTACGCACCGTTGCGAAGGGGATGTCGCACGCCACGAAGCCCACACCACGACCACCGAGTAACGTCTGAAGCTCGTCACGTAGGTCTGAGGTGAGGATGTCGCCCTCAACAAACGAGTCGCCCATAAAGGCTATACGCACATCCTGCATATCGGCCAGCTTATCTATGAAGCGCTCATAGCGCGTGACCTCAAGCGTATCGAAGTCCTCGATGGATACTACCGTTGCATCACCCACAGGGGCAACTTCGGCACTTGTGAGCTGACGGCGCTTAACCATAGGCTCCTCCTGGACAATCCACTCGTAGCGCACAGGGGCGGGCTCTGGAAGGCTATCTACGATGTCAACCTCGGGCTTAGCCTCACTCATCGAGGCAAGCTCCTCCTCCAAGCGCTCGATATCGGCCGTATACTCCACGACAGCCTCCTCGCCGTTATCGTCGGCACGTAGCTCGGAGAGCACGTCTACCCTCTCGAAGCTCATACCCCACAGCTCAAATGGGGGAATAAGACCTAAGCCCACGACTCCCACAATGACTGCCAGAGTAAACCACAGCATGCGAGGCATATAATTACGTTCCTTCATATCTAAATAGAGTTATCCTCTGCCACTATTATATTAGCGTATAGACATAGGCACCATAGCATACAAGGAATAGCAATCCCTCGATGCGCGTGAGCTTATCGCGGCCAATGACTAATGCCGAGAGCATTACTACCAATACGGCTGCAACAGCCACATATATGTCAAACATCGCTATATCGCCCATCGTTAGAGGTGTCACCGTCGAGCAGGTGCCAAGGATAAGCAGGATGTTGGCGATATTCGAGCCGAGCACGTTACCTAACGCCAACGAGGTGCTACCCTTAAGTATCGACACAAGGCTTGAGGCGAGCTCGGGCAGCGATGTACCACCTGCAACGAGCGTAATGGCGATTGTCGCCTCCGACACGCCCCACTCACGCGCTAACTCCGAGGCACTCTCCACGAAGATGTTACCACCATAGATAAGACCAGCAAGACCCAATATTATCCATACAGGTATCTTCCATATAGGCATCAACGGCTCGCTATCATTCTCCTTGGGCATCTCTCCACTCTCCAACATAGCCTTACGGTCAGAGCGTATCGTGAGCCACAACATCACAGCATAGCCCGCAAGGAGCAAGATACCCTCCAAGCGCGATATGTCACGGTTCAGGGCCGTGACACCCAAGAGTGCTAGTGTGGCGACGATACATATCGGTATGTCGCGACGGATATTAGTCTTCGTAAAGACAATAGGCGAACACAAAGCGCACACGCCAAGGATGGCGAAGATGTTAAAGATGTTCGAGCCAACGATATTACCTATGGCCATATCCCCCTGGCCGCCAATGGCAGCAAGGAAGCTGACAACAAACTCGGGCATTGACGTACCCACCGCAACGACCGTCAAGCCGACAATAAACTCTGGCACACGAAGGCGCTTGGCCAAGGCCACAGAGCCATCAGTCAGCCACATGGCTCCCACGATAATAAGCGCAAGAGCTCCTACAAGAATTAAATAGTTCATCTTTATCTAATTGTTTATTTTACCATTCATCTTTATCCAACCCACATAATGCCTCCACAGCACGACGTCCCTCATGTCCGAGCGACAGCGAGAAGTCATTTACAAAGAGGGCTATGTGGCTATCAATGACATCATCGTCAAGTTCCTGGGCATACTCCTTGATGTAGCTGCGCGACACCTCGGGATTCTCCATAGCGAAGCTTACGCTACGGCGTAGTAGCCCCTCGAACTCCACCACAAGCTCCCTGTCTATATCCTTAGCCACGACAATCGAGCCGAGTGGCAGAGGTAGCCCCATGCGCTCCTCCCACTCTAAGCCGAGGTCGGCAACGAGCTCCAGATTACGTCTATGGTAGACAAAGCGCCCCTCATGGATAAGCACACCACCATCATACTCGCCACATTCAACAGCCTCGGCGATATCCGAGAAGAGCATCGGCGTGCGTCGCTCAATAGCGGGGAACAAGCGCCCAACAAGCGCATTTGCTGTGGTATGCTCGCCTGGCACTGCAATATGTCGTAGCGGGGAGCTCTCGCCCTTACGTCTTACAAGTAGTGGTCCATTGCCACGCCCAAGGGCCGAGCCACTATCGAGCAGCCTATAATTGTCGTTGATGGCGGGTAGTATTGCTGTACTACACTTCGTGATGTCATACCTACGCTCCAGGGCGGCGGCATTGAGCTGCTCTATATCGAGATAGTGTACCTCAATGTCGAAAGCCCCAACGTCGATACGCCTATTGACTATCGCATCGAACATGAACGTATCGTTCGGGCATGGCGATATTGCCAACCGTAGCCTTCTACTCCCCATCGTCAATTGTTATTAGTGTGCGAGCAAGTGCCGCTATGGCCTCATCGACCCTCCAGCTACCAAAAGGTTCACCCACACGATTAGATATGGCACGCACCTCACATGCCTCGAAGTCCAAGACCTCGGCCATAGCAAAGAGTGCTGCACCCTCCATATTCTCTATCTCTGCACCAAGACTATCACCCCCCGTACGATGCACGCTACAACTACGCACAGCACGAAGGCCTGTCGAAGGTTTCACAGCGTAGCTCTGCCTAAAATGGATGGGAAGCTCCGAGCAACACTCCTCGACAACCTCTACAACCTCACCCACAGCAACACGCTCGTCATACGTCCCAGCAGTACCTGCCAATACCACGCGCGACGACTGCAGACTACCCTCACGGCTAAGTGCCGCGAGGGTAGCTGCCGTAGCCACAAGACCCACACCCGAGATTACCACTCGGGCTGCGGGTCTGAGCTCTCGAAACGGAGCTGCCTCGAGCTCCGTGGGGAAGAGGAAGATAGTCATCCGTCGTGCAACTATACTATACCCTCAACATTACCATCTTCGGCAAGGCGTATGTTGCCCGCCTGTGGTGTCTTGCTAAGGCCAGGCATACGCATGATGTCACCAGCCAAAGCCACAATGAAGCCACTACCAGCGTTCAACTCTATATCCTTGATGTTGATCTCGAAGCCCTCAACGCTGCCATAACGCTTAGCATCGGCCGAGAACGAGAACTGCGTCTTAGCAATACATACGGGGAGGTTGCCCATGCCCCACTTCTCCAACAGAGCGATATCCTTCTGTGCACGAGGGCCAAAGACAACACTGCCTGCACCATAGATATTCTTCGCCACCTTCGTAATCTTATCCTTGAGGCTATCTTCGAGTTCGTAAGCATACTTGATGGGCTCCGAGGGCTGCGTCTCGATAAGCTCGACAGCGGCCTGTGCCAACTCAGCAGCACCAGCACCACCCTCAGCATAGGCGTTGTTTATCACGCAACGCACACCAAGGGTCTCGCAGTGCGCCATGACCATCGCGATCTCATCGTCCGTATCGCTAGCAAAGCGGTTGAAGCATACGAGTACCGTCTGGCCGAACTTCTTGAGGTTAGCAACATGGCGGTCGAGGTTAGCGAAGCCTCTCTGTAGACCCTCAGCATTCGGAAGCTTAATCTCAGCCTCGGGCACACCACCGTGCATCTTGAGTGCAAGAGTTGAAGCTACCAACACCGTAAGGTCGGGCTTAAGACCTGACTGACGACACTTGATGTCAAGGAACTTCTCAGCGCCAAGGTCCGCACCGAAACCTGCCTCTGTCACCGTATAGTCGGCGTATGTCATAGCCATACGTGTAGCAATCACCGAGTTACAGCCATGCGCGATGTTTGCAAAGGGGCCACCGTGGATGATTACGGGGTTGTGCTCCGTAGTCTGTACGAGGTTGGGGTTGATGGCATCCTTCAGCAGAGCTACCACAGCACCCGTCACGCCGAGGTCGTTAACCGTGAATGGGGTATCGTCATAGCGTACGCCGAGGACGATGCGGCCAATACGTGCGTAGAGGTCGTCGACGTTGCGTGCAAGGCAGAGGATAGCCATAATCTCCGATGCTGGGGTGATATCGAAGCCCGTCTCCGTGGGTATGCCATTAGCCGAGCCGCCCAAGCCCGAGACGATGTTACGCAACGAACGGTCGTTCATATCAAGCACACGACGCCACAACACCTGCTTCAAGCCCACCTGCTTCGAGCGGTTGTGATAGAGGTAGTTATCCAACAGCGCGGCGATGAGGTTGTTTGCCGAGGTGATAGCATGGAAGTCGCCCGTGAAGTGAAGGTTGATATCCTCCGAGGGGAGCACCTGAGCATAGCCACCACCCGTAGCACCACCCTTCATACCGAAGCAGGGGCCTAACGATGGCTCACGCAGGGCAATGATGGCCTTCTTGCCAATATGGTTAAGACCCATGCCGAGGCCTATGCTCACCGTGGTCTTGCCCACACCTGCCTTCGTCGCGGTGATAGCCGTGACGAGGATAAGGTGGTTCTTCGCAACCTTCTTCTCGTCGATAAGCTTATATGGCACCTTGGCAATATACTTACCGTAATTAAACACCTCGTCCTCAGGGAAGCCTACCTGTGCTGCAATCTCGCGAATATTCTTAAGTTTCGTATCACGAGCAATCTCAATATCTGTCTTCATAATACTTTCGATGTTTTATGTTGTATGTTTTATCTTCATTGTCATGTGGTTACTCCTTGCCGACAACAGCCTCAAGTTCCTCAACAGTGAGGGGCAGAAGCTTATCGCCGATAAAGCGGCTACCAGTCTCCGTTACGAGCACGTCATCCTCGATACGTATGCCACCGAAGTCGCGGTAGCCATCGAGCTTAGCATAGTCGACGATACCCTCGAACTTACCCTCCGCGCGCATCTTGTCGATAAGTGCGGGGATGAAGTAGATGCCTGGCTCATCAGACATCACCGTGCCTGGCTCTACGCGCCATGTGGCACGATGTACGCATGTTGCCGACTTCGTTGCTCGCTCCAATACGGTCGAGAAGTCGAACGAGCGCTCGCCAATATTCTCGCAGTCGTGTACATCCATACCCATGCCGTGGCCAAGACCGTGGGGCATGAACATGTAGAGAGCACCCGCCTCAACAGCCTCCTCAGCGGTCGACTTGATAAGACCTACACCCTTCAAGCCCTCGGCCAATGAGAGGTATGCAGCCTTATGAATCTCGGGATAGAGAGTGCCTGGCTTAATCATTGCCTTAACCTCACTATGGGCACGAAGGACGATGTTATAAATATCCTTCTGGCGGTCGGTAAACTTACCGCTCACGGGGTATGTACGCGTGTGATCCGAGCAGTAGCCCTCAACAGACTCGCCACCGCCATCTACCAAGAGTAGACGTCCTGCCTCCAACACACCATCATGGTTGTGGTTATGGAGAATCTCGCCATGCTGCGTAACGATCGTGGGGAACGACACACCCTGACCGTACGACTTGGCTATGCCCTCAACCTTACCCGCAATCTCGCGCTCGACAACACCTGGGCGACACATACGCATGGCGGTCATGTGCATCTGGTAGCCAATCTTAAAGGCGCGCTCCAGAGCCTCAATCTCCTCTGCCGATTTCTTCTCTCGCATCTCCGCCACAGCAAACATAAGGTCGAGTGACTTACGCTCGTGGAGCATATCAAGACGAATGCCGAGCATATCGGCAACGCCAATCTTAAGCTCTGCGCGGTAGGGCGGGAGGTAGTGCACAGGGCGATTTTGCTCTATCGCCTTGCGCAATATGCCACGGATGTCGGCCAAATGATAGCTTCTCTCAACACCCACCTCAGCAGCCTGATCGGCGATAGTAGGCATGGGGCCTGTCCAGATGATATCCTCGACGGTGAAGTCATCACCGAAGAGCATCGCCTCGCCCGTCTCGGCATCTATGAGGCCTATGAGCGACGGCACGTCAAGACCGAAATAGTAGCGGAACGTAGAGTCCTGACGGAAGTAATAGGTGTTGTTAGGATAGTTGTTAGGCACCTCGGGATTGCCAGGTAGAAGTATCAAACCCTTACCCACCCTGCGGGCTAACTCGGCACGACGGCCAATGTAAGTCTCTTTTGCAAACATAGTTATTGTAGTTTTAGTTGTTTTAGTATTCCATGTTTATTTATATTCCTTTCAAATTTGTTGTCAGAAGGTATTAGATACAATGCTCGGCGAAATTAGTGTCGATGGGCTGTACTTGGGCATACTGCCCATTGACAACATATTTCGTTAGCGGCAGTAGATGATGCCTTATCACAACAAATTATCTTGGGACTTCTTTGTAAACTTTATCCCCTCGACGCACCTCGGCGACGGTCTTAAGCGATATATAGTCACCCTGCTTGGCACTCGTTGTGGGCTGCTCGTTGAGCATGATGCCCTCGGCCCTCTGCTCCACGACACCCGTCTTCTCGCCCATGAATAGAAGGTCGTCACCCTCCATAACCTCGCAAGCCTCGACCAACACCTCAGCAACGCCAATACGCTTGAAGTAGTTGGTAACCTTGCCCATATATACCTTTTTGAGGGTTGCCGACGAGCCATAGTGCTGGCTATGCTCGACCATGGTCTTAGCGGCATAGTAGCCACCCCAGAAGTCACGGTTGAAGACGGTGCGTAGGCGCTCCTTGATGGGGGCGACACTCTCGGGAGTATACTCACCACGCTCCATAAGACGTAGTGCCTCGTCGTAGCTCTCGACAACACGCTTAACATACTCGCCACCACGAGCACGACCCTCGATCTTCAGCACACGAACGCCTGCCTCGATGAACGTATCGAGGAAGTCCACCGTACACAAATCCTTGGGAGAGAGAACATACTGACCATCAATGTCGAGTTGCTGACCCGACTCCTTATCCGTTATAGTGTACTTACGGCGACATATCTGGCGACAAGCGCCCCTATTTGCCGAGTTGTGCGACTCATGCTCCGAAAGGTAGCACTTGCCCGACATCGACATACACATAGCACCATGGGCGAACATCTCGATCTTAACGAGCTCACCACGAGGGCCACATATTCTCTGCTCCTCAATTTGCTTCGAGATATGGGCTATCTGCTCCAGCGACAACTCACGCGCAAGCACAACAACATCTGCCCACTGGGCGAAGAACCTCACAGCCTCCGTGTTCGATATGTTACTCTGCGTAGATATGTGTACCTCCATGCCCACCTCGCGGGCGTAGAGTATGGCGGCAAGGTCGGTGGCGATGATAGCATCTATACCCTCAGCCTTAGCCCTATCTATTATGCGGTGCATAACATCCATCTCAGTGTCGTAGATGACGATGTTCACCGTTAGATAGGTCTTCACACCAGCAGCATGTGCCGTCTTGACAATCTCGGCGAGGTCGTCGAGCGTGAAGTTAACGCTCGAGGCCGCACGCATATTGAGCTGCTCAACACCAAAATATACTGAGTCGGCGCCCGCCGTGATGGCGGCATTCAGCGCCTCGTACGACCCCACAGGGGCCATAATCTCTATATCTTCACGTCTTATCATATTACTTCTTTCTTCCCATAAGGTTACGCGCAAACTCCTGAAGGCGCACAACTCGCTCCGCACCTATTGACAAGCTCTCCAATACGGTGAGCGCTCGCTCGAAGCGCAGCTCTATCTGCTGCTCCGTAGCTCGCTTAACGTCAAGTTTATCGTACAACGCTCTCACCGTAGAGATCTTCTCGGCATCACTGAGGTCGTCCCTCTTATGTGTTGTACGTAGCACCTCGCGCTCCTCGTCCGTAGCATGACTCATGGCCTGCACCATGAGGTATGTCTGCTTGCCCTCGAGGATGTCGCCACCGATCTTCTTACCCAAGGCCTCGTCGCCATAGCTGTCAAGCATGTCGTCCTGAAGTTGGAAGGCAAGGCCGAGCTCCGTGGCAAAGCGGTATATCTTCTTCGTATCCTCGTCAGATGCACCTGCCAGCGTAGCGCCTATCGTTGCCGAGCCCGAGAGCAGTGCCGAAGTCTTACGCTCGATCATCTGTATGTAGTCCACCACCGATACCCTATCCTTCGTCTCGAAGTCCATGTCGTACTGCTGACCCTCACATACCTCCAATGCCATGTCGTTAAATAGGTGCATGACACGCGAAAGACACTTCGACTCTACGCGGGCAAGGTGTTTGTAGGCGGTGATAAGCATAGCGTCGCCCGAGAGCAGCGCCACATTCTGACCCCACTTGGCAAATACCGAGGGCTTGCCACGACGCACCGCAGCATTATCCATGATGTCATCATGCAGAAGTGTGAAGTTGTGAAATACCTCTACTGCCATGGCCGCAGGCATAGCCTCCTCGATGCTACCACCAAAGGCCTCCGTCGTGATAAGGAGCAATACGGGGCGTAGACGCTTGCCACCTCCCGACATGGAGTAGATTATCGGAGCATATAAAAGTTCTGGCTCCTCGGGTGTCTGCATCTGGCTTAGCGCCGTCTCGAAGAGCTCGAGCACCTGGTCGTTTGTGTGTATCATAATCGTTCTTAGGTTACTTATCACTCACTGTGTCAACCCTTGCGCGCGCCCATAGCGCGTGACGCCCACGCGGGTATCCACATATTATGGCTCAAAAATAGTAATTTTTTTGCATAGATTAAAATAATTTTGGTAACTTTGACCAATTAATTTTTAAAAACATAAAACGGATATGAAGAAAAAACTCGCAATGGGTATCGATATTGGCGGTACCAACACGGCCTTTGGTCTTGTAGATGAGGATGGTAACGTCGTTGCCGAAAGCAAGATATCGACCGATAAGTTCAAATATTACGACGACTACAAACCCTATGTCGAGACCCTCGCTCAGGCTATGCAGGAGCTTATCATCTCGCAGCCCGAGTGCGAGCTTATAGGTATTGGTGTGGGTGCTCCTAATGCCAACATCCACACTGGCCGTATCGAGACTCCCGCCAACCTGTGGAAGTTCGAGGACCCCGTAGACCCACGTCCTAACTCTATCCGCATATTCAACTTTGTCGAGGACCTAGGCAAGCACTTCGGCGGCACCAAGGTGATGATTACCAACGATGCCAACGCTGCAGCTATTGGCGAGATGGTCTTCGGCAATGCCCGCGGCATGAAGGACTTTGCGATGATCACCCTCGGCACGGGCCTTGGCTCTGGCATCGTATGTAATGGTGAGATGGTCTATGGCCATGATGGCTTCGCTGGCGAGTATGGACATATCGCTGTTGACTCGCGCGAGACAGGCCGCCAGTGCGGCTGTGGCCGTAAGGGCTGCCTCGAGGCCTACGTGTCGGCCACGGGTATCAAGCGTACAGCCTTCGACCTTATGGCTACGATGACCTGCGATAGCGAGCTGCGCTCAGTGCCTTATGATAAGTTCGAAGCTAAGATGCTCTCGGATGCCGCTGCTAAGAATGACCCTATCGCCCTCGAGGCCTTCGAGCGCACGGGTAAGGTTCTGGGCTTGGCACTTGCCGACCTCACGGCCGTGACGTCACCCGAGGCTATCATCCTCTTTGGTGGTCTTGCTACTGCTGGCGACTATATCATGCGCCCGACGCATAAGTATATGGAGGAGAACCAGCTCTCGGTATTCAAGGGCAAGGTTAAGCTCCTAATGAGCGGCATACAGGACAAGAATGTCGCCATCCTCGGTGGCGCCGCCCTTATCTGGAAACAGCACCTTGAGGCCGTTATCGAGAATTACTAATAGGCATCCCACCACAAAGGGTTGATATTAGAGTGAGGCACTACAATAGGTTGAGGCTGACCATTTTATTAGTGGTCAGCCTCAACCATTTATAACATATAATACTAATGACTATCGTCCTCTTGTGAAGAGTGTTCATCAAAAGCCTTTATCATCTTAAAGATCGTTGGGTCTATAGACTTTGCCTCCTCCTCATACTTAGGTTCGATGTACTCATAAAAGGTCATATAATCTGGGTTAATAACCTCCTTAATGATATCATCCGCATAATAATTATCCCCATCCTCGCAGTATTCAAGCGCCATATGAACAGAATGAGGGATATTATCAACTCTTTCACTGATATTAATATCATCTATTCGCACCTCAACGACTTCAATGATAATATCGTAATCCCTCTTCACCTCCGATGTGGTCATGTTTTTAAGATATCTTTCATCTGTGTAATCAGCCTTCCAATAAAGCGTTTGAGGCGTTGTAATTGGGCTTGATGCAAGACAACGGTTACCTCCAAATAGGTCAATATCTCCATTATTTGATATCTTCGATTTTATTTCATATCTGAATATTAACTGTTGTATGGCACCTCTTAATGGCGTAATCTTAAACCCTACATTAACCTCTCTCACATCACCAGAGTATGAATAATACTCTTTCCAGAGCTTCTCAAACTCGATATGAACGTAGTTTTCGAGCCTATTATCTTCACGATATGCCCGCCAATAATCCACTATTGAGTCAACCTGGGCAGTATAGTCTGGATATAGTCGATTGTATTTGACACTATACCTCTCCTCCAACTTTCTTATATAGTCGGCATCAGTTATTTTCTTATAATATTCGAAAAATCTTTTGTACGTAATATCCCCATATTCAGCCTGATTTATGTTAGATTGTAGCATCCAAGCTCTAACCTCTTCAGATATCTTGTAGAAATCTGCAAACGAAGAATCCTTATCTATGTTAGCCTTAATTTCATCGACAGTTAATGGTTCTATAATTGATTTGTTCAATCCATTAGAACAACCGCACATGCAAATTAAACCACATAAGATTAATAGCACTTCTTTCATCTTATATCTTTTTAGTGAAGATTAATTGACTTAGCACAAAAGTAAGAAAAATATAGCAGTTCTCCAAATGACAATCTTCAAAAGGTGCTCGAACGCTAAGCGTACAGCTGATATCTTATAAAAAACAGCGCAGACCGAAGGTTGAGCAATAAACCATTATCACATCGGCGCAACCCCGCCAAAATCCCAACACATCAAACCTCAAGGGATGCACTACTGGACTCGAACTGCGTTCAGAAGAGCGAGAGCAATGGCAAGGTGAGCATACGACCACAAGTCGGAAAAGTGGGCTTAATGGTCAAAAAAGAGACCTGCGAGAGGGGGTAAAATGTTGAGATATAGTATATTTGCAGTATTTATAATTATTATGGACAAAAAGGTGCTCTCGTTGCGGGAGTTCTGATGTGGTCCGTAAGGGCATCTGGCGGG
>JAFUPR010000007.1 GCA_017481145.1 Alistipes sp.
CACCTGTGAACTCCACAAGGAAGTAGAAGCCAGTAGTCTTCTTCTGAATAGGATATGCAAGCTTCTTCAAGCCCCAGTTCTCCATATTCACAATCTGACCGCCGTTCTCGGTGATTACGCCCTGGAATTTGTCAGCTACCTCCTGCACCTGTGCGTCTGAGAGGACGGGAGTGACAATGAAAACGGTTTCGTAATTGTTCATAATTGTTTAATTAATTAAAGTTTTGTGCATAAAGCGCTGCAAAGGTAGTAATATTTTTTTTATTTGCAACACTTTCGCGCCTTTTTCTTGCGCAATAGCAGTCCTTAAATCAGTTAAACAGCCAGATGTAGAAGTTAAGATATGTCGCCAAGCATAGCCATGCTAAGTAGGGTAGCATCAGCAGTGAGGCGAGGCGGCTCGTGTTCCAGGTGAATATCGTGTAGCTGAGCACGGCGATATCCAGAAGCAGAATGACGGCCAGTCCCGAGACGGGCGACTGCATAAAGAAGAACATTGGACTCCATAGGAAGTTGAGCGCCAATTGCAGAAACCATAGCCCTCGCCATCGACGGTCGCCCAGATCCCATAGTCGGCCGAGCGAGAGACCCATACATATATATATTATAGACCAGGCTATCGGGAAGATGGCATTTGGTGGTGTTATGCTCGGCTTGTCGAGTGTTGGATACCACACTGCAAGGCTCTCGCGCTGGAAGTACATTGCTGCCAGACCCACGGCGAAGCATAGCAATATAGGAAGCAGGTATTTCAGAAAACGTCTCATAATTACGCTATTTTAAGGTTTTTATACTGCATACCACAAATAGCGTTCCACAAAAAATGAGGGCGACCAACATCTTGATCGCCCTCGCTGTGTGTTAACTCTGGTGTTACTCAGCAACCTCCTCAGTAGCAGTCTCCTCAACTGTCACCTCAGCACCCTCAGCTGTAGCATCAGCCTCAACGGTGATGTCCTCCTCGCCTACGGTAAGCTCACCCTCGGTAATCTTCGTTGCATCCTCAACAGCCTGGCTCACCTCGCTTGTGCCGATGATAGCCTGAGTGTCAGCCTTAGGAAGAGAGATTACAGACAAGAGGCAGAAGAATACAACAGCTGCAATCATAGCCCAGGTAAACTTCTCGAGGAAATCGGTGGTCTGACGAACACCCATAGTCTGGTTAGCAGCTCCAAAGTTAGCAGCCATGCCACTCTTGGGGCTCTGTACCAATACTGCAAGTATAAGCAAGATACTTGCGATGACAATCATAACAATACTAAATGTATACATAAAGCTTATAAATTTAATTTTTCTTTATCAGTTTCTGTTCTTTTTCTCTTCAAGTGTCGCAATAAGTCCTGCAAAGTAAATACTTTTTTCTGAATTTAGCAAACTTAATTTGCGATAAGTGTCGATTGCCTCGTCATATAACCCCTGATTTGCATAAATTTCTGCTAATTCTTCGCTCACTATCTCCTCCTCAGGGCTATATTCCACTGCTGAGAGGTCATCGGCAGCACCCTCCTCGGCGACGATGCGATACTCCTGGCGCTTGAGGAAACGGTCGATAAGGTCATCGTGGCTGAGGTATGTTAGCCTTGCTGTGTCAACATTGCGTGGCGTGATAAGCGCAGTGGGGTGTAGCATGGCGACGAGGGCCGTGGCCGTTGGCTTAGCCTCGTGGCTATCACTCCTTCGTGCGAGGGCGATATGTCCTTGACTCCACCATGGGTAGCGCTCAACGAGTGCCTCAAGTTCGATATGTGAATCAAACTGTTTCATGCTATTACCAGTTACCTGCGGCGGCCATGTATATGTCGTTAACCAGGGCATCGACGATCTCCTCGATAAGCTGATCTTGTACGTCGATAAGCAGCTGTGACGAGTCATAGTCGGTGTACGACGAGAAGGTTTTGTTGTTGAACGACGTAGTCTGATCTACAGCATTCTGGAAGTTGACCTTCACGGTTATTGTCAGACGGTTCATAAGGGCGTAGTCGCCACTTGATACCGATGCTGTCGTCGAGGTGTAGTTCGTAATCTCACCCTCGAAGGCGAAGTCGCCACCCTCCTCCACCTGCTGAAGACGCGTCTGGCGCGAGAACTTATCGCGCAGTGCCTCTGTGAGCACGTTGCTAAGCGTGGGTGCCACCATGGGGGCGTTGTTCGGGAAGTATGCCACCGAGAATGTCTGTGCCTCGGGGGGTATTGAGCCTCCCGAGAGGTTGTACGTCACCTTATATCCGCATCCAGCGCATAGTACCGCAAGCACGATGAGCATGGCTGCACGTCTAAATATCTTTGTAATACTCTTCATAGTCGCTATTTTGTGTTGTCGTCAATGCCTAACGCCTTCATTCGGCGATATAGTGTGCGCTCCGATATGAATAGCTCGCGCGCAGCATCCTTGCGGCAGTAGTTGTTGCGTTGTAATGCTTGCACTATCTGGTCGCGCTGCATGTCCTCCTTGGTCATCTCGCGCGCTGGAATGTCGTCGACAACCTCTATGTCGGCATAGTCGTAGCTCTGTGGCTGGCTGTGCGTACGTTCAGGGAGAAGACCTACAACGTCGCTTGCTGTCGGCGCAGGGCGTGTTGTTCGTACACCTCCCGACATTGCCTCGGTCATCATGCGTTTAAGGTCGTTGATGTCGTTGCGCATGTCGAAGAGAATCTTATATAGTAGTTCACGCTCCGTCGTGCTCTCCTGGTATCCGTCGTTGCTGCCTGATACGGTACGTATTGAGTAACCCTCGTTGGGGAGGTAGCGATGCAGTATGTCGGCAGTGATGTCGCGACTCTGCTCGATTGCTGATATTTGTTCGGCTACATTCTTAAGTTGGCGTATGTTGCCACGCCAGTGGTAGCTCTCTAAGAGCGCACGTGCAGCATCATCGAGCACAACAGCAGGCATCTTGTACTGTACGGCGACATCGCTGGCAAACTTGCGGAATAGGAGGTATATATCGCCCTTGCGCTCGCGTAGTGGTGGCACGCTTATGGGCACGGTATTTAGACGGTAATATAGGTCCTCACGGAAACGCCCATCGGCAATGGCCTTCATAAGGTCGTTGTTCGTAGCTGCTACAACCCTCACGTTTGTCTTCTGCACCTTTGCTGAGCCTACGCGCATAAACTCGCCTGTCTGTAATACACGTAGCAACCTCACCTGCGTAGATATAGGTAGCTCGCCAACCTCGTCGAGAAATATGGTGCCCCCATCTGCCTCCTCGAAGTAACCCTTGCGACTATCTATGGCGCCAGTGAACGAGCCCTTCTCGTGGCCAAAGAGCTCCGAGTCAATGGTACCCTCGGGTATGGCGCCGCAGTTAACGGCTATGTATTTGTTGTGCTTACGTGCTGAGTAGGCGTGTATTATCTGTGGAAAAAACTCCTTACCTACACCGCTCTCGCCCGTAACCAACACCGATAGGTCTGTCGGTGCCACGCGCATAGCTACCTCTATGGCGTTGTTGAGAGCCTCGGTATTTCCGATTATGCCGAAACGCTGCTTTACCGTTAGAAGTTCGTTTGCTGTCATTATGCTACTTGGTTACGTTGTTTACATTTTCGTCCGCAGTAGGGATGTCCTCTACCACCTGTGCTGCGTCAATTGTTATGTCAGCCCCCGTGAGAGCATCTATCGTACTCTCCGTGTTGTTGTTCGCCGTTGTCGCAGCACCTTCGTTGCTCTTCAGCCACTGCCATCCACCCCAGATGATGACTGCTGCGATGATGACTATGAGGAGCATTACGGCAAGAGATGGCCGTCTGCGACGCTTGCTCTCCAAGCGCTCTTCGCTGCGCTTCTTGTTTTTATTCTTGTCGTACTTGAGACCTCGGAGATAGGCGTCAGGTTTGCCTATGCGTAATGTGTCATCGTCATCCACAACGTGACGCTTCGTGGCACTCTGGCGCTGACGCTGAGGAGCCTTGCCCTCTCTTGTGTGTGGTTGTCGTGCAGGTATCTCACGCTGTAGCTTCTGTCGCTCTACGTCGAGTATCTCTACAGGTGGCTTTATGTTACCACCAAATATCTGTGGCTCGCGCTTGTGTTTGAACTTTATGGTGTTGTTCTCGCCTGCCACAAAGTCGCCAAAGTCCTCTATCGTAAATGTCTCGCCGCGATTTATGGCGTGGTGAATGTCGAAAACTAAGCGGTCAATCATGCCATTAGCCTCCAACTCCTTAACTCCGTACGCTACAAGTAGCGAGCGTAATACGCCGTCATCCTTACGCATGAGGTCGGAGAATACGATGACTCCCGATGGCTGCTTTACAATGAACGCACCGAGCTTAGGCACAACAATGCGTTTGTTGTGCTTGAGATATTCGATGAGTATATTGGTAATAAGCTCCACTCTTGCGTTTTGTGTAGTTATATATAACGTGCAAAGATACGAATAATATTTAAAATTCTTAGCACTGTAAAGAAAATTTATCTTGTGCAACGGGTCAATGTGGACTTAAAATGTGGGCGTATCAGCAGAGGAGATAGATATAATTCTGCGTAATGACGAGGTTTGTTAAATTTCATCCCACTGAAAACTGCGACATTGCCCATATTCGCTCGGTTATACCAAAAAGCAACGAGGGTGCTCATAGAACACCCTCGCTATTGTGCTTTACTGCACCTATATTATTTTTGCTCGTTCAAGATGCGCATTGCAGCGTCGAATATCGTAGTATCATCAAGCGTAACAACACCACCATCGGGGCCCTGCTCAATATGTATACCAACACCATCCTTAGCCTCAAAGTGCTTGCCACCGAAATAGTTGCGAACAGTGTCAACGTCGATACCCAACTCATCTGCTATGCGCTGCGAGCTGCCACTGGGCAACTTATCCTTGATGCGGCGCAGTTCATTAAATGTGATAATCATAACTTTTCAAATATTAAGATTAATGTAAATTTCGTTTCGCACTACTAAATTAATGCATTTTTTTGAAATAGCCAAATAATTGCGATTAATTTTTTAAAAAATGTAATTATTCGACCAACCGAGTCGACGTTATACCTATTTATTATAGTGCGACCGCTACAAAACAAAGAGGCTGACTAAAAAGTGATTTTTGGTCGGTCTCGTTTTTTTTTCAGATACGATGAGCGCAAGAAATGAATTGCAATAC
>JAFUPR010000063.1 GCA_017481145.1 Alistipes sp.
TAAGTAATGAAAACACTAAGAAATCTATTGATGTGCGCGGTGCTGCTTTTTGCAGTCAGTTGCGATTAGGAAGAGACCTTTGATGTTACACCACAAACTCTTGCTCTAACTGTATGGGATGCGGAGATTGAATATTTTGATGAAAACGGCAACGCAACTGGTAACGATAGTTGTATTGTAGAATTTCTATCCGAGACAGAGGGCAAATACAGCGAGCCTGATATGAATACCGTGCGACGATTTACCTATGAGGTAGATAGAGCAATTCTTGTTATCGATAGCGGCAGCTACACTCTCTTGAATGGCACCTGGTATATTGTCGAGAAGTCGGAACAGCAAATCCTCCTGCAAGGCTATTACCCAAACAAGGTGTTGATAACATTGGATAGAGTGCTATAATTATAGGAGAATAAACGATAGCAATAGAAAATGGCGACTGCTCAATACACCGAGTAGTCGCCATTGCTTTTATGCTACCTCCAATCTCACGATGAGCGGAGCGAACTTCTCTACATCCACGGTTTTGTAGTGTTATAGGATCTCACACACCTTAGTCCCGTGTACCTTGGTTGTAGGAAATAGCTTTGCCATTCTTGGTCGTCAAATGTTTTTGATTGCTCTGTTTTTATATCGGATTATATCCCCAAAACAAAAGTACAATATCTCTAAATAGTTTGTTGCGTTAAGGTCGCTATACGTACAAAAATATAAGGAGTCCCGCAAGAACTCCTTATATTCATTAAGTTATGTTATTCTACCACGCGAAGAGGGGGTATTCTGCCATCATGGCATTAACATCCTTGCGTACTGCTGCGATGTTATCCTCGTTCTCGGGGTCGCTCAAGACGCGGTCAATAAGCTCGGCGATATAGTCCATCTTATCCTCCTTCACGCCACGTGTGGTGATGGCGGGAGTACCGAAGCGCAAGCCCGATGTGGTGAAGGGTGTGCGTGAGTCGAAGGGAACCATGTTCTTATTGGTGGTTATGTCCGCTGCTACCAAGCACTTCTCGGCAAGCTTACCCGTGAGCTCGGGGAACTTAGTGCGGAGATCTACGAGCATAAGGTGGTTGTCCGTGCCGCCCGATACGATCTTATAGCCACGCTTGGTGAGGGCCTCAGCCAGAGCCTTAGAGTTCTTGACAACCTGCTGCTGATACTCCTTATACTCGGGGGTGAGAGCCTCGCCGAAGGCTACGGCCTTAGCAGCGATGACGTGCTCCAGTGGGCCGCCCTGGATGCCAGGGAATACTGCCGAGTTGAGTATCTGCGACATCTTCTTAACAACACCCTTAGGAGTAGTGTAGCCCCAAGGATTATCGAAGTCCTCGCCCATAAGGATGATACCACCACGAGGGCCACGGAGGGTCTTATGTGTTGTCGACGTTACGATGTGGGCATACTTCACGGGATTATCGAGGAGGCCTGCGGCGATAAGACCTGCCGTATGTGCCATATCCACAAGGAGTAATGCGCCTACCTTATCGGCTATCTCGCGCATACGTTTGTAGTCCCACTCGCGTGAGAAAGCCGAAGCGCCACCGACGATAAGCTTGGGTTTGTGCTCGAGAGCCAAAGCCTCCATCTCATCGTAGTCGATGTTGCCAGTCTCCTCCTTGAGCTTGTAGCCCACAGCCTTGAAGTACATACCCGACATATTTACGGGCGAGCCGTGTGAGAGGTGACCACCGTGCGAGAGGTCGAGACCCATGAATGTGTCGCCGGGCTTGAGACATGCGAAGAATACAGCCATGTTAGCCTGTGCGCCCGAGTGGGGCTGTACGTTGGCATAGGCAGCACCATAGAGCTTGCAGATGCGCTCGATGGCGAGATTCTCAATCTTATCTACTACCTCGCAACCGCCATAGTAGCGTGCTGCGGGATAACCCTCGGCATACTTATTTGTGCACACAGAGCCCATAGCGGCCATCACCTGGTCGCTAACAAAATTCTCCGATGCGATAAGCTCGATACCCTTCATCTGACGTGAGCGCTCCTCGGCGATCAGGTCAAAAATCTGTAAATCCTTGTTCATTTTAGTCTTATAGTAAGGTTGTTAAATTGCGTTTCCAACTAACAAAGGTAATAACTAAAATTTGAAAATCAAAACACTGTAACCATATTTTTGCTTGCTAACGGCAAATTTATTCTACTATTGTATAAATGGCAAGGCTATTGCTCGGTGCAGAGGAAAATGGTATGGCGTATGAAGGTGAACACGGGAAAGGGCACGATGCCGCTTATGGCTCTAATTGCTATATGGTCGGTGTCGGCCGTGGTCTCGCTCCCAGGATTGGCAATATCGCCCATCTTGGAGCGTATGGATGAGATATTTCCTCATGCAGGGGAGTTGGAGGTCGAGATGCTCGAGTCGCTACCATCGTTGCTTATCATCCCCTTTATGTTGCTTGCTGGGCGCTGGTCGGTTAATGGTAATAAAGTCAGGTTGCTTGTTGTTGGCACCTCTATCTTTCTCCTGAGTGGCATGTTGTCGCTTGTGTCGCGTACCCTCGTGGAACTCATAGTTCTTGGCGCTATCATGGGTATAGGTGCGGGTATAATCATACCTCTGTCTACAGGCTTCGTCGTCGACTACTTCACGGGAGATAGACGAGTGAAGCAGCTCGGCATAAGTTCGGCGGTGAACAACCTCACACTCGTTGTGGCTACGTCGCTCAGCGGCTATCTTGCGGGCATAGAGTGGCACTTAGCCTTTGCTGTCTATCTACTACCCGCTGTGACGTTGCTCCTCATTCCCGCGTTACGTCGCGCTAAGCCCGCGCCCGAGCCTCCCTCGGGGGCGCAGCATAGGCAGAAAACGCTAAATCGTGGGATGATAGTGGGCATTGCACTCTTTTATTTCGCCATAACCTATCTGTCGCTCATTGTCACCTTTAACACCTCGTTCCTTGCGGCACGTGCAGGGCTCGATAGTTCTATGTCGGGATTTGTGATATCGCTCTTCTTCCTCGCTATTATGGCGCCAGGCTTTGTGCTCAATGCCATTATTGCTAAGCTCGGCAGTCGTACCAATATGTGGTCGTTGGTGGTCATGGGTATAGGCCTGGGGCTTATGTCGCTACCGCATCCGACGATGCTCACGCTCTCTATAGGGGCGCTCTTTGCGGGACTTGGCTATGGCGTGATGCAGCCTATTGTCTACGATAAGGCGGCGACAAATGCTCCACCCGAGTTGTCGACACTTGCGCTTTCTATCGTTATGTCCGTTAACTACTTGGCGATACTTGTTGCACCCTTTGTTATCGATGGCTTCGGCCATCTGTTTCATAGGTCAGACCCCGATTTCTCGTTTATGCTCAATGGCGTCATGACGTTAGTGTTGGCTGCTGTTGCTGCTGCGTTGCACAGTCGTAATCGAGTCTTTGGCTCTGACGACTAAGAGTATGTTTTAGCTCATCTTCTAAGGATAATTTCGTATTTCAATCTTTTTTACTACCTTTGTGTGATAAACAGAAAACATAATTGACAAAAAGATTGAAGATATGAGAAGATTACTTATCTCGGCCCTCGCGCTTATGGCCGTGGGCACACTTTCGGCACAGCAGGATAAGGGTGGTATCTCGGCAGATATGCTCGCCGAAATTCGCGCTGCAGAGCGCAATACCGTTGCTGAGAAGGCAGTACGTAACGCCTTGGCACTTAATCCTATTGCTGAGCTTGCAACAAATGCCGATAACCTCGCAATGATCGACACACACTTCTCGCACCGCGTGAAGACCAAGGGCATCACCGACCAGCATCAGTCGGGTCGTTGCTGGCTGTTCACGGGCCTTAATGTGTTGCGTGCCAAGATGATTGACGACCTCGACCTCAGTGGCATGGAGTTCTCGCAGAACTATCTCTTCTTCTACGACCAGTTGGAGAAGTCTAACCTCTTCCTCCAGGCTGTCATCGACACTAAGCATCTGGCGATGGAGGATCGACAGGTGGAGTGGTTGTTTAAGAACCCATTGAGCGACGGCGGTCAGTTTACGGGTGTTTCGAACCTTGTGATGAAGTATGGCGTTGTGCCTGCGGAGGTGATGCCCGAGAACTATCAGTCGAACAATACAACACAAGTGGGTAACCTGTTGAAGCTCAAGCTTCGTGAGTATGGACTTAAGTTGCGCGAGCAACGTGATCGCCGTGCACCTGTGGCTATGAAGGTGGAGATGCTTAAGGAGATATACGCTATGCTTGTGCGTGCATACGGTGAGCCTCCTATGGAGTTTGAGTGGACTCGCCGTGATAAGGATGGCAACGCCGTGGAGACTAAGCTCTATACGCCACAGTCATTCTACAATGAGTATTTCGGTGATATAGACCTCGAAAACGACTTCGTGATGGTCATGAATGACCCATCAAGGGAGTATTACAAAGTTTATGAGATAGAGTACGACCGCCATGTATACGATGGCGACAACTGGGTATATCTTAATCTACCCATCGAGGAGGTTAAGGCGTTGGCTATAGCCTCGATAAAGGATAATACGGCGATGTACTTCTCATGCGATGTTGGCAAATATCTGCTCTCGAAGAAGGGTACGCTTGATATCAATAACTTCGACTACGAGTCGCTTATGGGCGTTGAGTTCCCGATGAATAAGGAACAGCGCGTGCGCACCTTCGCCAGTGGCTCGTCACACGCCATGACGCTTATAGCTGTAGACCTCGACGAGGAGGGCAATCCCAAGAAGTGGATGGTCGAGAATAGCTGGGGACCTGCAGCTGGATGGCAGGGTAACCTCATTATGACCGATGAGTGGTTTGAGGAGTATATGTTCCGCGTGGTGGTAGATAAGAAGTATATCCCCGCTGAGACTCTCAAGCTCCTTGAGCAGAAGCCTGTCATGCTCCCGTCGTGGGATCCTATGTTTGCTTACGAGGAGTAGACCATGGGTAGGGAGATAGAGCGTAAATTTCTGGTTGTGGGCGAGTATAAACACCTCGCCCACAGCTCTTCACACCTTGTACAGGGGTATATAGCCTCGGGGCGACGTACAGTACGTGTGCGCCTTAGTGATAGCCGTGCGTGGCTCACGATTAAGGGGCCTTCGCGTGATGGCGGCCTCTCGCGCTATGAGTGGGAGATGGAGATTGATGCCAAGGAGGCATTAGAGCTGTTGCAACTTGCCGAGGGCGCTCTTGTAGATAAGCGACGCTGGTTGGTGGAGTATGAGGGTCACACATTTGAGGTTGACGAGTTTGCTGGTGACAACGAGGGTCTAACCATTGCCGAGGTGGAGCTATCATCTACCGACGAGACCTTCGCTCGACCTGCATGGCTTGGCCGCGAGGTCACGGGTGAACGCCGCTTTTATAACTCACATCTTCGTGCTCATCCCTATGCTGAGTGGAGCGACGAGGAGCGTGCGTAGAATTTACAATAAACATAAGGTAGGTTCTATAAATTAGGTCGAGTTGATTTTGGAGGTTTTTTGAGTAGATTACTAACATCTTATAAAGACGTAATGCGGACATTATAACTGCATAAAAATTAGGAATATACCAAACTAAGCCCCATGGCGACCGAAATAGAACCTCGCGAAAACGAAAAACTTTTTTTACTAATTTATAGAACACACCTTAAACCGTATGAAGAGATTAGCACTACTATTATTTACTGCTATGCTCAGCGTGGCGTGTGGCACGACGCCGAAGGCTAATGAGGCTGAGGCGCTGCCAAAGGTCTATATGACAACGGATATATCGCCCGAGGGTCTCCTTCGAGTATACGAGGCTATGGGAGTTGAGGCTCACGGTAATGTTGCTGTTAAAATATCTACGGGCGAGCCTGGTGGCAAAAACTACCTTAAGCCCGAGCTTATTGGGGGGCTTGTGCAGTCGGTAGATGGTACCATTGTCGAGTGTAACACGGCGTATCGTGGCCGTCGTTTCTCGTCGGAGGAGCACTTGAAGGCTGCACGTGAGCATGGCTTCTTTGCTATTGCTGATGTTGATATTATGGATACCGATGGCGAGATACGTATACCAGTGCAGGATACAACACATTTGAAGTATAACCTTGTGGGAAAGAATATCGAGAACTACGACTTTATGATTAACCTTGCGCACTTCAAGGGTCACGCTATGGGCGGCTTTGGTGGTGTGCTCAAGAATCAATCTATAGGTGTTGCTTCGCGTAATGGTAAGGCCTATATCCACTCGGTGGGTAATACGGAGAACCCCGATGAGATGTGGGGTTTTACGGGCGATCAGATAGGTTTCCTTGAGTCTATGGCCGCTGCAGCACAGTCGGTACACGAATATTTTGGCGATGGTAACATTGTATATATCAACGTGATGAACAATATGTCTATCGACTGCGATTGCGATTCGCACCCTGCCGATCCTCTGCTTAAGGATGTGGGCATCCTCGCCTCGACCGACCCCGTAGCTCTCGACCAGGCCTGCCTCGATATCGTCTTTAACATCACCCCCGAGGAGGGTAACGATAATGGCCCGCTCTTGGAGCGTATAAAGTCGCGTCACGGTACGCATATCGTCGACTATGCTGAGCAGATAGGACTTGGCTCTAAGGAGTACGAACTTGTAAATATCGACTGAATAGCTATACGTCGGGCTGTCGACGCTATGCTCGACCGCTATCCCGAGGCTACACTTCAGGACCTCTATAAATCTATGTTTCAGGATCGCTTTGGCGTAGCTCATATGCTTGGGTCGCGTGAGGCAGTCGAGGCGTATATAGAGCGTGAGGTGCAGATGTGCGATGATGAAGGTGTTGTCGAGGGCTACTTTGAACCTTGCGGCTGGAGGGGCGATTACGTGCGTGTCGATCTACGAGCTGTGCGTGATGGTGTGATGACGGTGGAGACGCTTGCTGATATTTTTATTCGTAGTGCAGAGTATGCTCCTCGGGTGTGTGACGTTGCACTTGTGGAGTGGGCTAAGGAGTGGAATGCGATTTTAGAGCAGTGTCATCAGCGCCTCAGCGTGGTGGATGGCTTCGAGCGTGACTCGATACTTCTTGCGGAGCTTATTGCTTCTGGCAAGTATGTCGTACACCATAGCCCCCGCTATAATGAGTGCTATGCCCCGCACTACCGCATCGTGCATCGCAGCCTGCTGTGTGAATAGAGACTACTAACATTATTAACCAATACACTATGATGAAATTTTTTAAAATAATCAAACGCTTCTTTGGGTGGATGGTAAGTGGCCTAACCGATGGTATTACTATGTTCAAGGTTATGGGCTTTCTCGTTGTTGAGGGGGCAATAATATATTGCTCGGCAATCCTCCCTTTACCGAAATATGCTGTGGTGCTACTCTCCAACTTGCTGACCTTCGTGCTTGTTCTCATGGCAGCTAAGACCTTTAAGAAGTTCGGGGCGATCTTCACGTCGGATGATATTGCTGCTGCTGAAAAATATAGGAATCTCGAGCGTGAGTATCAAAACCTTAGGGGCGAGAATCATCATCTCGAGACCCAACTACAGGCTGCACGTCAAGCGGAGGAGCGTTTCAAACATATCCAGTTGGATGCTGAGCTTATCGTTATGCACAACACGCAGGTGGGATATGTCGTGATGGAGGATAAGCTAAGCACGCTTAAGTCGAACTCGCGCTTTAGTTCGCTTATCCCCGAGGAGGGTTTCTTCGATAGCCTTTTAAGAACGATAGATGTGCGCGATGGAGACAAGAAGATACTCTACGTAGACAAGGCATATCACAAGAGCTCAATAGGTATTAAGTTCGCTAATATTCGCTATGCTAAGGTTAAGGATCAGATATACCTTAGCGGCGTAGATCTTGAGGTGTTGCACGATACGTCTGGCGACTTGAGAGAGTATAAGAGCGATAGTGATGTACAACGCTGCTGGGTCTACTGTGAGAATACAGACGAGACCTCGAAGATATATAATAGCGACAACTACCGAGCACTCAAGACCGCTTATCGGAAGTATCAGCAGGATGAGGCTCTGACGGCACATCATCAAAGAAGTGTTCAGCTAAGTCGACATTTCACACAGAGCCTGCATAGTAGCCTTTGTAGCCGCTATGATAATCTACACTTCATATCAAAGGACTCTGAGGCTTATAATCGTTACGACTGGCGCCAGTTGGGCGATGGTAATATGGGCAGCGATTTGATACACATCATGTCAGACATGTATATGAGCCTTACGATTATGGATAAGGCGAATAAGGATCCAAAGCTGCTTGCACAGTAGATTTACGAGTGGTATTGTTATGGTTGCATCTCGAGAGGGGTGCAACTATAATTTTTGCTTATCGTTTGATAAAAATTATTGGTAGCGCTATGTTGGCATTGTGAATAAATTTTGCTATATTTGCACGCTATTAATATAAACAGATGGGAAAAGATACAAAAGATATATTACAGGAGCTCGAAACGAGCGATTATAAATATGGCTTTGTCACCGATATTGAGACCGATACCATTGGTCGTGGCCTGTCGGAGGATGTCATACGATTAATCTCGGAGAAGAAGGGCGAACCTGAGTGGATGTTGGAGCGCCGTCTCAAGGCCTATCGCCATTGGCTAATGATGAAACATCCCGATTGGGCGCACTTAGATATCCCCGAGATAGACATCCAGGATGTCATCTACTACGCAGCGCCCAAGCAGACAAAGAAGCTAAACTCGATGGACGAGGTAGACCCCGAGTTGAAGCGTACTTTCGACAAGCTCGGTATACCCCTCGAGGAGCAGATGGCGCTGGCGGGCGTTGCGGTCGATGCTGTGATGGATTCGGTGTCTGTTAAGACGACCTTCCGTGACACGTTGGCCGAGAAGGGTATAATCTTCTGCTCGATATCGGAGGCTATCAAGGAGCACCCCGAGCTTATTAAGAAGTATCTTGGCTCGGTAGTGCCCTATACCGATAATTTCTATGCGGCGCTCAATGCTGCGGTCTTCTCTGATGGTTCGTTCTGCTATATCCCCAAGGGTGTGCGATGCCCCATGGAGCTCTCGACCTACTTCCGCATAAATGCTGAGGGTACGGGTCAGTTTGAGCGCACGCTGATTGTTGCCGATGAGGGCTCGTATGTTAGCTACCTTGAGGGTTGCACAGCACCACGCCGTGACGAGAACCAGTTGCATGCTGCTGTGGTGGAGATTGTCGTGGAGAGGGATGCCGATGTTAAGTATTCGACGGTGCAAAACTGGTACCCTGGTGATAAGGATGGTAAGGGTGGTATCTACAACTTCGTCACCAAGCGCGGTATCTGTCGTGAGGGCGCGCATCTGTCGTGGACACAGGTGGAGACGGGCTCGGCAATCACGTGGAAGTATCCAAGTTGTATACTTCAGGGCGATAACTCGTCGGGCGAGTTCTACTCGGTGGCCATGACCAACAACTACCAGCAGGCCGACACGGGCACGAAGATGATACACATAGGCAAGAATACGCGCTCGCGCATAGTCTCTAAGGGTATCTCGGCAGGTATGTCGCAGAATGCCTATCGAGGCTTAGTGCGTGTAGCTAAGACGGCAGATAATGCACGTAACTACTCGCAGTGCGACTCGCTGCTCATAGGCGATAGATGTGGAGCTCACACCTTCCCTGTTATCGACAGTCATAACCCCTCTGCCGTGTTGGAGCATGAGGCTACGACGTCGAAGATATCTGAGGAGCAGCTCTTCTACTGCAACCAGCGAGGCATTAAGACCGAGGATGCCGTAGGCCTTATCGTCAATGGCTATGCCCGCGAGGTGCTTGCGAAGCTGCCTATGGAGTTTGCCGTGGAGGCGCAGAAACTCCTTGCACTATCGTTGGAGGGCAGTGTGGGATAATAGATTAATGTTGTGTAATTAAGTAATAGAAAACATATATGTTAAAGGTTGAAAATCTGCACGCCAATGTTGGCGATAAGGAGATTTTGAAGGGTATTAACCTCGAGGTTAAGGCTGGCGAGGTACACGCTATCATGGGTCCCAATGGCTCGGGTAAGTCGACGCTTGCCTCGGTGCTTGCGGGCAATGAGAAGTTCACTGTTACGGAGGGTAAGGTTGAGTTCGAGGGTGAGAACCTCCTTGAGCTACCCATCGAGGAGCGCGCCTTGAAGGGCTTGTTCCTCGGCTTCCAGTATCCTGTGGAGATTCCAGGTGTTACGATGGCGAACTTTATGAAGATTGCGGTTAACGAGCAACGTAAATATCGTGGCTTAGAGCCCCTCACGGCTGCCGAGTATCTGAAGCTTATGCGCGAGAAGAGCGCCATCGTGGAGCTCGATGCTAAGCTTACATCAAGAGCTGTGAACGAGGGATTCTCGGGTGGCGAGAAGAAGAAGAACGAGATATTCCAGATGGCTATGCTTGAGCCCAAGCTCGCTATCCTCGACGAGACCGACTCGGGTCTCGATATCGACGCTCTGCGCATTGTTGCCACAGGCGTCACACGTCTTAAGACGGCAGAGAATGCCACGGTCGTAATCACACATTACCAGCGTCTGTTGGACTACATCGTACCCGACTATGTGCACGTGTTGTACAAGGGACGTATCATCTACACGGGCGACAAGACACTTGCGCTGAAGTTGGAGAAGGAGGGTTACGACTGGCTTATCAACGACTACGAGGAGGAGTAGGCTATGGCTGTAGATAGTATTGTTAAGTTGTTATGTGCGCAATCCCTGCCCGTCGATGGTAACATCGTTGATGGCGCTTGGGTGCTCAACTTTACCGATGACTGCGACCTTGTCGTTGAGCGCGGACAGCGAGCCACACTTGTTGTGGTCGATATGGCTGGTGCCCACGATATGAATGTCGACGTCATGGCGGGCGCTGAGCTACGCTTGTTGCATCTGGTCGCGGAGCATAGTGCCTCGCAGATAGCTGTTGCTGTTGCGGAGGATGCCAAGTGCCTTATTACCGAGATTGTCACCCACGGTGCGGATACACGTGTTGTTGCGAGCCTTGTGGAGCGTGGCGCATGCTTTGAGCTTGGTGGTGCATTTGTCCTTACGGATGAGGATAAGGCGAGTGTTACGGTCGATGTCAACCACCTTGCTGCAGGGTGTATATCACGCACCTCGTATCGGGGTGTAGCGTCAGGTAAGTCGCACGGTAGCTTCTCGGGCTTGGTATACGTATCCCCTGGTGCTCAGCAGACCGATTCGGTTCAGTCGAGCCGTAATGTGACCATTGGTGATGCACGCATCGAGACACTTCCCCAGCTGGAGATATATGCCGACGATGTGAAGTGTAGCCATGGTGCCACGGTGGGACAGATGGATAGCGATGCTTTGTTATATATGCGCCAGCGAGGTCTTGACCTCGCTACGGCTAAGCGCCTGCAAATTGAGGGTTTTGTCGGTGATGTCATCTTGCATAGCGTCATCGAGGGTGTCGAGGAGCAGCTCTCGGAGCTTGTGGCAGCGAAACTTAACAGGTTGTAATAATGGCCTTCGATATAGAACATATACGTCGCGATTTCCCGATACTTCAGCGCACGGTGAATAACCGACCACTCGTCTACTTCGACTCGGGTGCTACGGCGCAGAAGCCTCTTACGGTCATCGAGCGTGGCGATGAGCTTATGCGCATGTATAACGCCAACATACACCGTGGCGTTCACCACCTCTCGGGTAAGATGACCGAGATGTACGAGGAGGCGAGGGAGTGTGTGCGTAGGTTTATAGGTGCTCGTGAACGCGAGGAGGTAATCCTCACCTCGGGGGCTACGGCCTCCATAAACCTCGTTGCCTATGCATGGAGCGAACGTTTCCTACATGAGGGTGACAATATCGTTGTTAGCGAGATGGAGCACCACTCGAACATCGTGCCGTGGCAGATGGCCGCTGAGCGTAAGGGTGCAGAGTTGAGGGTGTTGCCCTTCGACGATAGCGGGGCGCTGAGGATGGAGTGTTTAGACTCCCTTATAGATGACCGCACACGTCTGGTGGCTGTTACGGAGGCCTCGAATACGCTCGGCACATGCCCTGACCTTGACCCGATTATTGCCAAGGCGCACGCTGTGGGTGCTGTCGTTATGGTCGATGGTTGCCAGGGTATAGTGCATGGTGGCGGTATGGTAGCTGAGCGTGGCTACGACTTCTACGCTATGTCGGGACATAAACTCTATGGCCCCACGGGCATAGGCGTTCTCTATGGTCGTAGGGAGCTGTTGGAGGCGATGCCTCCATTTATGGGTGGTGGCGATATGGTCGATAAGGTCACGTTTGCCAAGACAACGTATGCGCCTCTGCCGTTGAAGTACGAGGCTGGAACATCCAACTTTATAGGTGCTGTATGCCTTGCGGAGGCTATGGCTTACGTCGAGCGTGTTGGCGTGGAGGCTATCGAGCGCCATGAGCAATACCTCCTTGGTGTCATGACTGAGCGTCTTGGTGCTATCGAGGGTCTGCGTATCTATGGCACCACGGAGCATAAGTGTCCTATAGTGTCGTTCACGGTTGAGGGTACGCACCCCTACGATGTAGGTATGATTCTCGATAAGCTGGGCATAGCAATACGCACGGGACATCACTGCGCCGAGCCTGTGATGACACACTACGGTATTACGGGCATGTGTCGCGCCTCGATAGGAGTATACAACACCCTTGAGGAGGTTGATATCTTAGCACGTGGCGTTGAGCGTGCCGTGAGGATGCTTAAGTAGATACAGAAGATATAGAAGAGTTATGTTTATAGTATTAGAAGGGCTTGATGGAGCTGGCAAGTCGACACAGATAACCAAACTTAGGGCTATGTTTGAGCAGATGGGTGTTCAGTCGGAATATCTCCATTTCCCACGCTTTGATGCACCTGTTTATGGCGACCTTATTGCCCGCTTTCTACGTGGCGACTTAGGCACGGTTGAGGGTGTTAACCCCTATCTTGTTGCCCTGCTATATGCTGGTGATAGGGCTGATGCCGCCCAGCAGATACGTGAGTGGCTGGCGGAGGGTAAGGTTGTTATTGTCGATAGATATGTCTACTCCAATGTAGGCTACCAGTGTGCTAAGATTGCCGACGCGGGCGCGCGTACTACGCTCCGCGAGTGGATTCTGCGTAGCGAGTACGAGGAGTTTGGCATCCCCCGCCCTGATCTCTCGCTCTTCTTGGATGTGCCCTTCTCGTTCACCGAGCGTAAGCTTACTGAGACGCGCGAGGGCGACGACCGCAACTACCTCCAGGGAGGTAAGGATATACACGAGGCATCGCTTGACCTTCAGCGTCGTGTTCGTGAGGTTTATCTCGATGCTGCCGAGGCGTATGACGACCTTAAGGTTGTCGACTGCTCTACCGAGGCTGGCACTATGGCCTCACCCGAGGAGATATATCGACGCATTATGCTTCATGTCGAACCTCTCGTAAGACTATAGGCGATGTTACGCTACGCCATTCATGCACTCCGCTGGCTTCTGGGTGCAGTGCTCATCTTCTCGGCAACCACGAAGTTTATCGATCCTGTTGGCACATCTATCTTTGTCGAGAAGTATCTTGCTACATATTCGCTCGAGGCTCTTATGCCCGTGGCAGTGGCTATTGCCGTTGTGCTCTCGATGGTAGAGTTTACGTTGGGCGTGATGCTCATAGCATCGCTACGACGCCGTGTTGTAGCGCTTTTTGCACTCGTTATGGTTGCTCTCTTTACCATTGTCACACTGCTTAGCGCTACGGTGCTTCCTCTGGGCGAGTGTGGCTGCTTTGGTGAGGTTGTGAGCCTCACACCGTGGGGTACGTTTTTAAAGAATGTGATACTGTTAATTGTGGCATACGTCGTGTGGCGTAGTGCCGAGTATGGCACGTTATGCCGCCGTGATGTTGTTGTTGCGCTGCTTGCTCTTGTCTCATCACTCGGTGTTAACCTATTCGCCCTGCGCCATCAGCCTCTTGTCGACCTTATGCCGTATAGTGTATCGACAGACCTGCGTCACGCTGTTAGCTGTGAGCGCGAGGCGGAACATGCTCATCGTGTGCTTAGCTTCAGAAATAGCGTTACGGGTACTGTCGAGGAGTTTCCGATAGATGCTACTGAGTGCTGGATGCGCGAGGAGTTGGAGTATCTCGATGTGGTGACAAGTATGCCCTCGACTGCTGAAAACAAATATGCCGACTTTAGAGTCTATGATGCTGCGGGTGTCGATGTCGGTGAAACACTGCTAAGCCGTGAGGGACGTGTTGCGTGGATTACGGTATACGATGGCGCAGCCCTCGCCGACAGTGAGCGTATCGAGGCTATCGGTCGACTATATGAGATATACCCTCCGACGGCTATCGTCGTGCTTAGCTCGACCTCAGAGCTTAATGCGGAGCTCTTTCCCAATACCAATATATATAATGCCGACACACAGACGTTACGCTCGATAAACCGTGCAAAGGTGGGTGTTGTCATCATAAACGATGGTGTCGTAGAGTATAAGGCCGACATCCGTGATATATAGGTGAACCATATATCTGGCAAGATAATTGACTGCTTCCCGAAGTGGAAACAGTCAATTTTTTTACTTTATGTATAGGTATATAGCACTCTTGTTTCTCGTGACATTATCGTGTGGTCGTGCCGTAGACCCTAAGGATAGGGGCGCGCAGCCCGTCAAGGTGGTTGTTGCTAAGGCTACGGAGTACCTGCGTCGTGATTTTGCGGCGCTCTCTACTGCCGACGATGCTGTGAACTTAGCCTTTAAGATTTCGGGGCGTGTTGTCGATATCCCCGTGGCTAAGGGTGTGATGGTTAAGCGTGGTGAGCTCCTGGCCGAGATGGATAAGCGCGATGTAGAACTCCAGGTCTCGGCGGCACATGCAGCCTATCGTGAGGCGGAGTCGCGCTTGGAGCGTGCCGAACGCCTCCTTGCGCACGATGCCATCTCGGAGCAGGAGGTTGAGTCGTTACGTAGTACGGCAACGCAGCGTCTCTCAACGTATCAAAATGCACTCGACCTGCTCGACGATACGCGCATTGTCGCTCCGTTCGATGGTATAGTTGAGCGTACGTATGTCGATGCCTTCCAGCGTGTGGCCTCGGGTGAGACTGTTGTGCGTATTGTCAACCCCGTGAGTACAACGGTGGGATTCACTGCTCCCGAGAATCTCGTAGGCAGCCTTGCCGAGCCTACGACACGCTTTGCTGTGCGCTTTGATGCCTATCCCGATGTGGCGTTTACGGCTGTGATTAAGAGTTTTGCTCGCACCTCGTCAGATGCTCTGGGCTTCCCTGTGTCGTTACGCCTGACGGATGTGAATCAAGAATTCTATCGCATATCCCCAGGTATGACATGCGTTGCTACTGTCATCACGCCCGAGAGCGACCGTCGTGCTGTGACTCTGCCACTGACGGCTGTATATGCACCCCTGGGCGATGACGACTACGTGTGGGTTGTCGATGCTGATAGACGAGTGTCGCGCCGTAGGGTAGTGCTCGGACAGCCTACGGGTAGGGGAGATGTTGTGGTTTTGGATGGTGTCACGGCGGGCGAGGTGGTTGTCGCGGCGGGTGTCTATCACCTCACTGATGGCCAGAGCGTACGTGTGGTCGAATAAATGATTGTGGCGAGCTATGGAGAATATATCACGCTATTCAATCACACACCCTACGGTTATACGTTTATGCTGTGGGTGATGTTGCTGGGTGGTATCTATGCCTTCTACGCTATGGGTAAGAAGGAGGATTCGACCTTTGTCATTAAGAGTGCCGTTGTGGAGTGCCGCTATCCTGGAGCTATGCCCGAAGAGGTTGAGCGTCTTGTTGTCGAGCCTCTTGAGCGCGAGATTCGCACACTTACGTTGGTGCATAAGATAACCTCCGAGGCGCACTATGGCTATGCACGTATCGTCGTGGAGCTTAAGCCCGAAACATCACCCGAACGTATTCCACAGGCGTGGGATGAGTTGCGACGCAAGGTTAATAATGTCGAACCACGTCTTCCTGAGGGTGTCACTGGGGTCTCGGTGTATGACGGCTTTGGAGATGTCTACGGCCTATATTATGCGTTAACATCTGATGGCGGTTACACGTGGGATGAGCTACGCAGCCATGCCCTTGATGTCGAGACTCGCTTATATACCATCCAAGGTGTGGAGAAGGTGATGCTCTCGGGCGAGCGTAGTCCCGAGGTGAGCATATACCTAAGCCCTGCGACCCTTGCTGCTTTTGAGCTCCGCCCCGAGGATATAGGGCGCGCACTTAAGGAGCAGAATATTGTAGCAGCCCTCGGTCAGCGACGTGCTGGTGATGTTGTCATCGAACTTGTTGAGGGAGCTACCTACAGCTCGATAGCTGATATTGAGAATCAACTACTTAGAGCAGCGGATGGTAAGCAATACCGTCTTGGTGATGTGGCGCGTGTAGAACGCGGCTATCACGAGCCTGTGCAGCTCGGTATGAGTGTCGATGGACGTGATGCTATAGGCATTGCCGTAGCCTCAAATCCCGATATGGATGTAGTGGCTGTGGGCGATGAGGTGCAGAGACTCTTAGGCGAGGTGGCACTGTCGCTCCCCGCGGGCTTGAATATTGTCACGCTCTATCCCGAGAATGAGATTGCCCGCGAGGCAAATAATGCCTTCCTTATCAACTTGTTGGAGTCGGTGGCTATCGTCATAGTCCTGGTAATGATACTCATGGGCTGGCGTGCAGGCATGGTTGTTGGCTCGTCGCTCATCTTCTCCATAGGTGCTACGCTTCTGATCATGCTCTACGTGGGTGAGGGGTTGAACCGTACGTCGCTGGCGGGCTTCATTATTGCCATGGGTATGCTTGTGGATAATGCTATAGTTGTAACAGATGGTGCTACGGCACTGCTACGTGAGGGACAACGTAGTGCCGATGCCCTTGTTGGTGCAGCCACCAAGCCACGCATGGCACTTCTTGCCGCTACGCTTATTGCCATCGTCTCATTTCTGCCGCTACAACTCGCCCCCTCGTCTGTGGCCGAGATTATACGTCCACTTTTTGCCGTTGTCGCTATCTCGCTCGTTATGAGCTGGGTGTTGGCGCTCACACAAGTACCACTTATGGGTATGCGATTGTTGCGTGTTACTGCTGAGGTTGTTGTACGTCCTCGTTCGCAGTGGTTTGCCGAGCTCCTTGGACGTCTCCTTAGACACCGTTGGGCTACGGTGGGTGTCGTCTTACTCATCTTTGCCCTCTCGCTATGGGCTATAGGACGCATGCCTCAGAATTTCTTTCCGCAGCTGTCGAAACCATATTTCAGGGCTGATGTCATCCTGCCCGAGGGCTACGATATCGAGGCTACTCAGGCTCGTCTTAACCAGATGACCACATGGCTACAAGGGCATAAAGAGGTTAAGCGTGTATCTACCACGGCGGGTGGAACACCTCCGCGCTACTACCTCGCCAGTGGCAGTCACTCTTGGCGTCCAAATTATGGCAATATCCTTGTGGAGTTACACTCTGTAGATGCGACAGCAGGTGTCGAGGAGGCCTTCGATCGTTGGGTCGAGGATAACATCCCCGATGTGTGGTTGCGTTCGTCACTCTTTCGTCTATCGCCTGTGCCTGATGCTACCATCGAGATAGGCTTCGTGGGGGCTGATATGGATACCCTCAGCCGCCTTACGGCCGAGGCTATGAGGGTCATGAGCGCGAGTGAAGGTGCGCGTAATGTGCGTAATAGCTGGGGTAATAGGGTAGCGCTATGGCAACCACGTTACTCGCAGATTAAGGCTCAGCGCTTGGGTGTGGGGCGTAGTGCTATGGTCACCTCGCTGGAGATTGCCACCTCGGGTCTTGGTGTGGCCACCTACCGTGAGGCTGATGTGCAGATGCCTATACTCCTACGCAGTGACCCCTCCCCCGATGGCTCGCTTGCCTCACTAACGACCATGCCTGTGTTCTCTACCTCGGGTGGTAGTTTCTCTATCGCTCAGGCCTCAGCAGGCTTCGACTTCGGTTTTGCCCCTTCGGTCATCAAACGTATCAACTCCGAGCGCGTGATGAAGGCACAGTGTGACCCTCGACGAGGAGTAAATACCATCGCACTTCTTAGGTCGCTCGAGAGTGCCGTGGCAGAGCATGTAGATATACCTGAGGGCTATGCCATGCGTATCTATGGTGAGGCTGAGAGCCGTGAGGAGTCGAATGATGCGCTCTTTGGCCAGCTGCCCGTCACGCTCATCGTTATCTTTGTGATACTCCTACTTCTGTTTAGCAACTATCGCGACCCTATTGCCGTTATGCTTATGCTGCCACTTATCTTTGTTGGTGTTGTTGCTGGCCTCGGCATCACGGGGAAGATGTTCGACTTCTTCTCGCTCTTAGGGCTCCTCGGTCTTGTGGGTATGAATGTGAAGAATGCTGTCATCCTCATCTCGCGCATACGTGAGCTGCGTGATGATGGCTACGCCCCTGCCTATGCCGTCATCGAGGCTGCACGCGACCGCTTTATACCAGTCGTCGCTGCCTCTGCAACGACGGTACTTGGCATGCTGCCTCTTTTGTTCGATTCGATGTTCGGAAGCATGGCTGCTACAATCATGGGAGGTCTTGTTGTCGCTACGATTCTTGTCCTCGTTGTGTTGCCTATTGTCTACTCACTATTATATCGCATACGGTTATGAAACGTGCTCTTCTGCTTGTCGTTACGCTTGGTGTCGTGGAGCTATCCTACGCGCAAGTCTCTTTGGACGAATATCTTAGCTCCGTTGCGGAGTATAGCCATACGCTTGGTGCTGCCTCGGAGGCAACCATGGGTGCCGATGCTGACCTTCGTCGTGCTCGCAAGGGTTACCTCCCGCGGTTGGATATGGATAGGGATATGAACTACTCGTTTCGTAAGAGTGGCAACGAGCGCCGTGTGGCGTGGTCTATGCGTGCGGATGTGAGCCAGCCGATCTTCGATGGAGGTAGTGTGCGCGCTGCTGTAAAGCAGGCTGAGGCGCGTTATGGAGCTGTGGCGAGCGATGAGCGTGGTGCGCAACTCGATGTGGAGTATGATGCAGTAGCTGCCTACTGGACATTGTCGCGTGCCGATATATATATGCGCGCAATGTCTACCTATCGTGATATAGTGCTGTCGCTGCGCGATGTTGTCAGACGCCGCTACGATGAGGGTTATACGTCGAAAAGCGACCTCTTGCAGGTGGAGTCGCGACTAAGCGATGCAGAGTATCTGTACTCCTCGGCCGAACAGCAGAGGCTTGTTGCGCTGCATAGTTTCAATATCCTTCGTGGTGATGAGCCAACACTCGATGTAACACTTGCCGAGAGCATCCTTGATACGATGCTACGTCCTCGACGCGAGGTGTTCGAGGATGTCGTTGCCCGCCATCCCGACTATCAGTCTTCGCTTGCTGAGAGCGAATATGCGCGCTGGGGCGTGCGTGCAACATGGGCAGAGTTCCTTCCCTCGATAAACATAGGCCTCTATGGCATCTGGCAACCTAATACGCCTAATGTTAAGGGCGCTGGCACACGCCTTGACGGTGGTGTGGCACTCTCTTTCCATACTCCGATATTTCATTTTGGAGAGCGTAGAGTGGCACTACGTTCGGCGCGCAGTGCTCAGCGTATTGCCGCACTTGGTGTCGAGGATGTAGTCGATAAAATATCGCTTGAGGAGAGCGACGGGTGGACAAACATCCTTTCGACCGAGGCTCGTGTTGAGGCGGCACGGCGAAATCTATCCCTTGCGCGCGAGAATCTCGAGATTAGCACCTACTCCTATCATGAAGGTCTTGCCACGATACTCGATGTGCTACAGGCGCAACTCAGCTGGTTGCAGATATATGAAAATGCTATTGCGGCACACTATGATTATGCGCTCGCAATAGCAGCCTATCGTCGCATTACTGCTGCGGGGAGGTGATAGCGGTGTGTTAGCTGTTAGTCTCGCCCGTTGCGACTATCGATGTCTCGTGCGATAGGGGAGCTATGCGACGAAGCATCTGGAGCATGCCACAATATTTGTCGTGTGCGAGGTTTATGGCACGACTAACGACCATCTGCTCCTTCAGTGTGCGACACTCGGCCGAGTAGATGATGTTAAAGCTGTTGTACTTACTCTCGGCCACAACCGTGGCGGTAGACAGAACACCCTCGAGTGTGAGCGATAGCGATAAGAGGTCGTCGACATGCTCCTTGAGTAGCCCGACGATTGTGCGTCCAGCGCAATCTGCCGTGGCATAGAGTAGCATCTCCTTGGGGTTAAGACTCTCGAGTGAGCGCTCTGGGAAGAGAACAAAACTGTGCTCCTTGTTCATGTGTAGAGTTATTTTCTGTACCATAAGGGAAAAATATTTGGTTAATACACGAATAAGGAGGCAATAATCGTTCCTATGAGTAGTGTGTGTTAACGAAATTTTTCGTATCTTTGCAATCATCTACTATAGCAGAGTGTCGCAATCCCCAAAGCCTAAAGTTATGAGGGGCGTATCTCTGCCCTGTGTTATATATTATATTAGTATGAAGAAGTCGATATTTGTACTTGCTACGTTGTTGCTCTCCACCTCTATTGTGGTGGATGCAGTGGCACAGATTCCATCGCGTCGTGAGCGCGTAGACGATATAGAGACCATGCTCGAGCGTGGCCGTTGGGGTGAAGCACGTGTTGCATTGGAAAGGTATCGTAGAGGTCTTGACCCGATTAAGGATGTACGACAGATAGAGTGGTCGCGCTATCATACGGTGCGTACGGCCGTGGAGCTCGGTGCTGCCGATGCTGAGCTGTTGATGGAGGACTTTGTGGATAGCTATCCCGCGAGCGTCTACCGTAATAGTATACTCTTTATGCAGGCTTGCTATGTGTGCGATAAGGGCGATATGCAACGAGCTCGCACGCTCTTTGATGAAGTAGACTATAAGGGCTTGAGCTCTATCGAGAAGGAGCGCTATAATATTCGTGTGGGCTACATACGTTTTATTGATGGCGATGATATCGCTGCCGATAGCCACTTCAGAAAGATTACACGCTTCAGCGAGTATTACCCTCATGCGCTCTATCACCGCGCCTACATAGCCTATAGACAGGGTCGTAGCGACGAGGCATACAAGGGCTTCGAGGAGCTTCTGGGCTACGATATCTACAAGGAGCTTGTGCCATACTATATGCTTCAAATCGAGTATCGCAATGGTAACTACGATGCAGTGATCTCGCAGGGCGAGCAGCTCCTAAAGAGAGCATCTACGGAGACCTATGCCGACCTTGTGCGCATCATTGCTGAGAGCTACTTCGTTAAGGGCGACTACGCTAATGCTCTGCGTTATATGTCCAACTACCCTGAGGATAAGACCTCGCGCCAGGAGAACTATATCATGGGCTATTCGCTCTACCGTATGGCTCGCTATGGCGATGCCGTCAAGCCCCTTTCGGCGGTATGTGGTGCTGAGGATGCCCTTACGCAGAATGCTGCTTTCCACCTTGGCGACTGCTATGTGCGCTTGAAGAATAAGAGGCTTGCGGCCGAGGCCTTCAGTATGGCATCGGTTGAGGGCTTCGACCCCGAGATTGCTGAGGATGCGATGCTCAACTATTGTCGCTTGGTATATGAGCTCGGTGGTGGTCGCTTCAACGAATCAATAAATATCCTCCAGGCCTACCTCCAGCGCTATCCCGACTCGGTATATGGGGCTGAGGTTAAGCAGCTACTCATAGCTGCATACTACAACTCAAAGGACTATGATGCGGCCTATGCTGCTCTTCATGAGATAGAGAATCCCGATCGCGAGCTGCGCGCCGTGTTGCAGAAGGTGGCGGTCTTTCGAGCTGTGGAGGCTGTCAAGAACCACAACTGGGAGTTTGCATCATCGCTTCTTAACGAGGCAGAGGGTATAGGCTTGGTGCCTAAGTACAACGCCTTGGCGCTCTATTGGCAGGGCGAGGTGGCATACAATATGGGTGATAGTGAGCTGGCAGCTAAGAAGTATGAGGATTACCTGCGCCGTGCTCCTAAGAGTGAGGCAGAGTATCACTACGCTAACTATGGTAGAGGTTATGCCTACTTTGCACTCAAGCAGATGAAGGATGCTACCGAGTCGTTCGAGGATTTTGTTCGCGACTATACTACGCGTGATAGCTATCTCTATGATGCCCACAACCGCTTAGGTGATGCTCACTTCTCACTTCGCGAGTTTGCGGATGCTCGTCGTGCCTATACAATCTCGGCGCAGTCGTTGTATCCCGAGCGTCACTATGCTCTCTATCAGTTGGCTATGGTCGATGATATCGAGAAGAAGAGTAAGAGCAAGATAGAGCGTCTTAAGGGTATTGTTGCCGAAGGTGAGGGTGACTATGTCGACGATGCGTGGTATGAGCTTGGTCGTACATATATCGCTTCGGAGCGTTATGCCGATGGTGCCTCTACACTCCAGGCTTTTGTCGATGAGCAGAGTAGCTCGCCATACTACATCAAGGCTCTCTCGGACTTGGCATTGGCCTATTACAATACAGGACGTAAGGGTGAGGCACGTAGCTGCTACGAACGTGTCGTTGAGGATGATCCGCAGTCATCATCTGCGTTGGAGGCTATGCGTGGCATACGCGAGATATATGTGTCGGAGGGGCGCATCGACGATTACTTCGCCTATGCTGAGCGTAGTGGTGTGCAGAGTGATATGAGCATTGCGGCACGCGACTCGTTGACCTTCGCCTCGGCTAAGGGTTTATATCTCAATGGCGAGGTAGAACTTGCTGTTGATAAGTTTAACAACTACTTAGCAAGCTTCGATAAGGGTTATAACCGTACCGAGGCACTCTTCTACTTGAGCGACTGCTATGTTGTCTTAGAGAATAATGCTAAGGCTCTCAGCACTATGAAACAGCTCCTCGACCTCGGACATACGCAATACACCGAGCGCGTACTGGATGTGTATGCGCGTATGAGTTTCGACGAGAAACACTTTGAGGAGTCGGCTGCAGCCTATCTCGCTCTCTATGACGAGGCATACGATGCTAAGCGTCGCATGGTGGCATCAGAGGGTTATGTCGATGCTACGCTACGCTATGCTACGGGAGAGAAACTCATAGATATGGCTGATAATGTCGCTAATATGACAGATGCAACGCCATGGGCTAAGCGTCAGTCGTTGAAGGCTAAGGCCGATGCTTTGTGCGAGTTGAATAGACGTAATGAGGCATTGAAGGTGTACGAATACCTTGCTGCTACACCTACGACGGCTGAGGGTGCTGAGGCCTACTATCGTCTGGTCGAGAACGACTATCGCAAGGGCGATTACGCCGCTGCCGAGCAGCGCGTCTATGCCCTTGGTGAGTGTGGCTCGATGTACTGGCAGGCAAAGATATTCCTGCTCCTTGGCGATGTGCTTGCTAAGAATGGCAATAGTTTCCAGGCGCGTGCAACGTATCAGAGCATCGTCGATGGCTACTCGCCAAAGGATGATGGTATTGTCGATGAGGCTAAGGAGCGTATCGCTTCGTTGGCAAAGTAACAAATCGATGGATTTTATCTCTTGGAGATTGTATAGACTGCTGATAATTAAAGAATAGAACATCATTAATCCAAATCGAGAGATTATGAAGAGAACGATGATATTGTGTGCTACGGCGCTATTTGTGGTGGCTACCTCTGTGGAGCTCGCAGCACAGGAGCATAAGCGTGTTGAGGTAACTACTACCTATAACCCCGAGGTGTCGACAGCCGAGAAGTTGGCTGTGCCAACGGATATTACCGATAGCCCTGTTATCGAGCCAGAGATAGGCTATAGTATTACGCCCGAGACGTGGCAGATAGAACTTGAGAGCTACCAGATAAATCCTACGAAGTCGAGCTTTTGGGATTTCCGCCGCGCCAAGCACTTCTACTCGCAGTTGGCTACGGGCTATCCGCTCATGTCGCGCGGTACGCTACACTACGCTACGGAGAATGTGCGTCTTGGCTACTTCGGTTGTGGTATCGACCATGATGGTAACTTTGCCACCAAGCGCTCCTCTACGGGCGAGTTGCGCCCCATAGCCGAGAGCTACGATATGCGTAATCGCCTCTATTTGGGTGGTGGTGTGTTTAGTGGAAATCAGCTCTTTGAGGCGGGCTTGGAGTATAAGTACAATATCTTCAATGCCTATGCTGTGGATGTTGCCGAGCCGAACAACCTACAATTCCACGATGTCGACCTACGCTTACGCTATGGTGACGACTTCGTAAACCTTAGACGCCTGAATTTTGCAGTTGAGGCCCATGGTGGCTTTTGGGCACATAGCCTGCCTGCCTCGGGCTGCGTGGTTTTGGGGCAGAATGAGTTTAACGCTGGAGGCTCGTTACGCTTAGCGCGTAAGTTCGGTGAAAATAGGGTGGAGCTTAAGGGCGAGTATGATATGTGGCAGATGCTTAATGATGGCTATCGCGATATGCGCTTTGGCGTTACGGCAGGCTATGCTCGTCGCTTTGGCTTCATTGGTGTAGATGCCGCCATTGGCTACCTTTACGATAAGGTGCGTGGTAGGGAGCGTCCCTCGCACTTTGTGATGCCTCAGGCTAAGCTACTCTTCGACACAGGCCTTCAGGCTATATCGCCGTATGTCGAGTTACGTACAACAGTGTCGCATAATAGTGTCTCACAGCTATATAGAGATAATCCCTATCTGAACTACGATCTGTCGCATGATATGCTTATGAAGATGCCTAATACGCGTAGCTATGACCTCGCTGTCGGCTTCTCGGGCTCAGCCTCGTCGTCACGTTTGGAGTATCACCTATACCTTGGTGTTAACTTTATGCGTGATATGGTGTTGTGGTATGTTGGCCGCGCTGGAGAGTTTGGTGTTGAGGCAGATAATAACAACCGCATGTTTGCGGGCGTGGAGCTGGCATATAAGCCTGTTGGAGGTCTTCTTATAGAGGGCTCGTTCTATGCACACATGGATGACTGTAAGTCGCCGTATGTAGTGAGCGATGCGCGCTGGAAGGCAGACCTAAGAGTGGAGTATAAGATTAAGCGCTGGAAGATCTACGCCTCGAGCGACTTTATGGGTAAGCGTGAGTGGTCGGGAGCCCTCAACCAAGAGAGCAACAAGGCGCCTATAGCCTTCGTTGCTAAGCCATCTATCGACCTACGTGTAGGTGTAGGCTTCAAGGCATCGCAGCGCGTGGAGATATATGCCGATGGATATAACCTCCTTGGTCAGGATATTTTTGACTTTGCCTACTACTACCGCAATGGTGCAGGTGTTATGGCTGGCGTGAAGATTGATTTCTAATGAGTGGTTTAGTTTATGTCGCGAAGAGTAAGGGTTAAGAGTAGTGCCACAGGGTCGCTGTTCAGTCGTATGGTCAATCGCCCTGCGACGAATAATAAAGATATGGCACTGATGTGGGGCTTGGCGTGGCTCATTATCGGCATAATATTGTGTTGGTATATTGACCTTGTGCCCACCTCGATGTTTGGTTATACGTGGGGTAAAACGTCGCTTTTGTGGCAATCGGCGCTCGGCCTTGTGATGTGGGTGTCGTCGACGATCATATTTTATGGCTTTGCCATCGTACTCAACCGTAACGTATCTATCACGGAACTTTTTGGTCGCATGCTCTTCGCTCATTGGCCTGTGACGCTCATGCTACTGCCCGCTATCGTTGGTGATAAGATAGCGTACGCCACGTATATGAGCTCTCCAAGTGTAGCCTTCGAGTATGCACCGCTCTACGCTGTGTTGATGTCTATATTCTCGGCTGTGGTGCTCGTGTGGTACCTATATTGGGGCTATTGCGCCTTTCGTCGATCGGTCGCAAAGAGTGGGGCTGTCGTGTTTGTAGCTTTCGTTGCAGCCTTTGTGCTGTCGTATCTGCTATCACGCTATACGCTCGATGTAGTCTATGCAGGCATAGTTTAACATCAAGAGACGTAGGCCGTTGTACGATAGGTGTCGGGAGAACTTAAGGATTGGTAGGGTACAAAAAAAAGAGGGTAAGCTACTTATATCGCACCGCTACAACCGCATACCCTTGCTCGATTCCTCGCCTGGGGGGTTCTGCAGGAGCTGGTCGTATAAGACTTACCCAGGTGCAAAAGTACAAAAAAAATGTATCTTTGCAAAAAAAAATGGAAAAATGAAAAAGAAAATTTTTGTTATTATCATTGTCGTTGTTGCTGTAGTTGCCATTTCGGGAGCTTGGTGCTACCAGATGTTCTATGGCTCGGCTGTCGAGGAGCGTGTTACGGTGGTGCTACGTGGCGATGAGAGTTACGACGAGATGACCGAGAAGGTTAAGCGTAATATTGCCTACCATTGGGTTTTCGATTTCTATGCCAACTATCTGGGTTTGGATGGTGGTATTGAGCCTGGCGCTTATACCTTCGAGAAGGGCATGAATACCATCGAGGTGGTGCGTACGTTGAAGTTCGGCTCGGATAATAGTGTGCGCCTTACGATCAATAATGCTCGCACCCCCGAGATTCTGGCGGGCAAGATTGCCAGTCAGATTGATGCGGACTCGCTCGCCATCCTTTCGGCCATGCGCGACGAGACGCTTATTCGTGAGATGGGCTTTAGCTCGGCTGAAGCTATGTTTTCGATATTCTTGCCTAATAGCTACGAGGTATATGCCGATATATCGCCCGAGGCGTTGGTACGCCGTATGAAGCAGGAGTCGGACAAGTATTGGGGTGATGCTACACGCAAGGAGCAACTTAAGAGGGTAGGACTCAGCCCCTATGAGGTTATGACCCTTGCCTCTATCGTACACGAGGAGACCAATGCCAGCGAGGAGATGGCTCGTGTGGCGGGTGTATATATCAACCGCCTAAATATAGGCATGCCCCTGCAGGCAGATCCTACGCTTAAGTATGCGGCGGGCGACTTTACGATTAAGCGCGTGTTGGACAAGCACAAGGAGATAGAGTCTCCATATAATACATATAAGTATGCTGGTCTGCCACCTACGCCTATTGCCATGCCCGACATGGCGGCTATCGAGGGTGTGCTTGGCTATGAGCATCACGACTACCTCTACTTCTGTGCGCGTCCCGAGATGGATGGACGTCACAATTTCGCTAAGAGCCTTAGTGAGCATAATCGCAATGCTCAGGCATACCATCGCGCGTTGGATAGAATGAAAATAAGATAATGCAATTATGATAGGAAGAGATTTTTGGTATGACGTATTGCGCTCGGGAGCTATCCTCGGTGTGGTTATGGCTCTGTCGCGTGTTGTAGAGATCTATTTGTTGGCCTTCAGTGAGCTAAGCATCAGCTCTATGTCGATGTTGTTTGCTGTGGAGTGGCTGGCTGCTGCAGTAATATTTATATGGCTACTTGTACGCTTATCCAAGCGTCGTGCTGCGGCTATGGAGCCTAAGTATGGCTATAGCTACTCGTTGGCACTATCCTACATCCTTATGATATCGATGTTGGCGGGTGTTATCGTTGGTGTTGCCGATACACTATTTATAGGAGCTATGGGCTACGACGCATATATTGGAGGCGTTATTGGCCGTGTGGATGAGATGCGAGCGCTTTATGCGAGCATGGATATCACCACACTCGACTCCAGCTTTGATGAGATGATTAAGACGCTACGTAGCACCGAGCAACCATCGATGTTTACTAACGTATTCTCGATGTTCAACTCATACCTCTTTGTCGGAGGTCTATTAGGACTTATCATCGCCGCTGTTGTGCGACGTAGACCGCTGATAGTTAACGAAAATCAGGATGACGATGAATAGTAAGTTGGATATATCGGTTGTTGTACCTTTGTATAACGAGGCCGAGTCGCTGCCCGAACTCGTACGCTGGATTGACCGTGTGGCTAAGGCTAACGACTTGAGCTACGAGATTATCATGGTCGACGATGGCTCGACGGATGGCTCGTTTGCTGTTATCGAGCAGTTGCGTGGAGAGTATTCTACGATTCGTGCCGTAAGTTTTATGCGCAACTATGGTAAGTCGGCGGCTTTGTACGTAGGCTTTGATATGGCCGAGGGAGATGTAGTCTTTACGATGGATGCCGACCTGCAGGACTCTCCCGACGAGATTCCCGAGATGCGCCGTATGATTGTGGAGGAGGGCTATGATCTCGTGTCGGGATGGAAACGCAAGCGTCACGACCCTATAGGTAAGCGTTGGCCGAGCAAGTTTTTCAACTTCACGGCACGCCTTATGTCGGGCATTAAGCTCCACGACTTCAACTGTGGTCTTAAGGCCTATCGCCGTAAGGTGGTTAAGAGCATTGAGGTCTACGGTGAGATGCACCGCTACATACCCATCTTGGCTAAGCATGCGGGCTTCCGACGTATTGGAGAGAAGGTTGTCGAGCACCACGAGCGTAAGTATGGTAAGTCGAAGTTTGGCCTTGAGCGTATGTTGAAGGGCTATTTGGATCTTATTTCTGTATCGTTCATGTCGCACTTTGGCCGCTCGCCAATGTACCTCTTTGGTGGCTTAGGTACGCTGATGTTCCTCTTCGGTGGTGTGACGACGGTGTGGGTTATTGCCGAGAAGTTGTATTCGCAGTCGCACGGCTTGGGGTGGCGTGGTGTCACGGAGCAGCCGCTCTTCTACCTCGCACTCTTGGCTATTATCCTCGGCGTACAACTATTCTTGGCAGGCTTTATTGGCGAGCTTATTAATCGCCGCTCGATGGATAGAAATAGCTATCTCATAGATAAAACTACAGATAATAACGAAACAAAATATTAATTATGATTCAACGTATTCAGACACTCTACTTGCTTATTATTGCAGCTTTTATGGCTGCTACATTATTTACTCCTATAGCTACATTTACGGCATCTTCGGGTGACGTATATACGCTCTCGGCCTTTGAGCTTAGCAACGGCATCTATTCGCAGAATACCCTGTGGATGGGTATATTGTTGGTCTTGGCCACGATACTTCCTCTCGTCACACTCTTCTTGTTTAAGAATCGCTTGTTGCAGTTGCGCCTATGTGGTGTTGAGGTGGTGTTGCTCTTGGGCTGTATTGTCTTTATGGCGATATACTACTGGCTCTCTGGTGCTAATGCCTTGGAGGATGTAGGCATCCTACATCGTAGTTTTGGTTGGGCGGCCATCATGCCTATATTGTCGCTTGTGTTGACGGCTCTGGCTGTCCGCCGTATCTTTAAGGATGAGGTTCTCGTTCGTTCACTTGATCGCATACGTTAATATATAAGTTGCTATGAAGAGTTTTGAAACTAAAATACGTGTAGAGTATCATCATACCGATCAGATGGGTATTGTTCACCACTCGAACTATGTCAAGTTCTTCGAGGTGGCGCGTACCGAGTGGCTTCGTGCTATAGGTCTTACATACGCCGAGATGGAGCGTAGAGGTGTTATGATGCCTATTGTGGATGTTCAGATTCACTACCGCCATCCAGCCTATTACGACGAGCTTATATCGGTTACGGCCTTTGTTGACCAGATGCCCATGGCGCGCATGACATTCCGTTATGAGGTGCGTGGCGAGGATGGTCGTGAGATAGCCTCAGGCTCAACGACACTCGGCTTTATCGACCATGTTACGCGCCGACCACAGCGTGCTCCGCAGTGGCTTTTGGATGTCTTAGAGAGGGAGTTTAGCAAGTAGAGCGATGAGTAATTTAGTGGATTATCTACGCTTGGTGAAGTTCTCGCATACGATCTTCGCCATGCCCTTTGCCTTGTTGTCGTTCACCTATGCCGTTACTACGCGCGATGTTGACGTGAACATCTGGCTGCTACTTACACAGGTGGTGCTGTGCATGGTCTTTGCCCGCAATGTAGCCATGGGTTTCAACCGCTGGGCTGACCGCTATATCGATGCCCAAAATCCACGTACGGCCGACCGCGAGATACCCGCAGGTAGGGTATCGGCACGCGGTGCTGTTATCTTCGTCGTTATTAATGCCGTGCTCTTTGTTGCTACGGCTGCCACCATTAACGCCCTCTGTGGTTGGCTCTCGCCTGTGGCACTGGCCATTGTCATGTTCTATAGCTACTGTAAACGCTTCACCTCCATGGCTCACCTTGTGCTGGGTATCTCGCTTGGCATAGCCCCTGTAGGTGCATATATGGCTGTTATGGGCAGTGCAACTTTGGAGTGCTGGATATTGGCTGCTGTTGTTATGACATGGTGCTCGGGCTTCGATATCATCTATGCTCTTCAGGATGCGGCTTTTGACCGTGAGCGTGGCCTTCACTCTATACCGTCGCACTTCTCGGTGCGTACCTCGCTTGCGATAAGCATACTGCTGCATGTGTCGAGTGTGGCATTGTTGGTGTGGTTTGCTATGTTCCAGCCTCACACATGGCTGCTCTATGTCGGCTGTGCGCTCTTTGCCGCTATCCTCGCATTAGAACATATATTGGTTACGCCCACGAAGCAACGAAATATAGGCATCGCCTTCGGTACGCTTAACGCATTGGCTAGTATGTCGCTTGCTGTGTGTCTGATAGCTAATCTCTTGATATACGGTTAGATATGTGGGTAGGTGCTGCTTTTATCTCGGCACTGCTCCTTGGCTTCTACGATGTTGCTAAGAAGCGCTCTTTGGCTGCCAATGCTGTCGTTGCGGTGTTGTGGCTAAATACGCTGTTTGCATCGTTGCTCTTCCTCCCTGTCATCCTTGATGCTGAGTTGTCGTTGGGTCTTCTTGATGCTACGCCCTTTAGCTCTGTTCGTGGTGATTGTGGGGACCATGCTCTTGTGGCTCTTAAGGCGGCTATCACACTGTCGTCGTGGCTATGTGGCTACTATGCCATTAAACATCTGCCGCTCACTATCGTGGGCCCCGTCAATGCTACGCGCCCCGTTATGGTGCTTATAGGCGCTTTTCTGCTCTTTGGCGAGCGACTCAATATGTTGCAGTGGGGTGGTGTGCTGCTTACCATCGTGTCGCTCTACTTGTTGAGCCGTGCTGGGAGACGCGAAAGTATAGACTTCTTGCACAACCGCCACGTGTGGGCGCTCTTTGCAGCTATGATGCTCGGTGCTGTTAGTGGTCTCTACGATAAGTATATCATCTCGTCACATTCGCTCGACCCCCTCTTTGTCCAGAGTTGGTTTGGTGTCTATCAGCTCGCTATGATGACGCTCATCGCCGCTATAATGTGGCTTCCGCGCCATGCCACTAACCCTTTGCAGTGGCGGTGGAGTATCCCGTTTATCACACTCTTTGTGTCGGCTGCCGACTTCTTCTACTACCACGCCCTTGATGCCGAGGACTCTATGATTGCCGTAGTGGCGATGATACGCCGCTCGTCGGTTGTTGTCACCTTCCTTTGTGGTGCACTACTCTTTGGCGAGCGAAACCTACGAGCTAAGGCCTTAGACTTGGTCTTGATTCTTGTCGGCATGGTGCTCCTGGCTCTTGGTAGCATGTGAAGCCTTTATATTGGGGTTGATATAGCGAGGGTGGCTAATTTGCTTTTTAGTCACCCTCATTAATGCCCTTTTTGGTTATAGGCTCTGTTTCGTTTTAAATAGGTCGGTGAGGTATGTGTCCAACATCAATAGGTCGGCCTCGCCGCCAGTCACCTCGTTGAAGAGGTAGTCCTCCTCGTTGTAGAGTTGTAATGTTCGTGGGTCGATTTCACTCATAGGCATTGTGTATTATGGTTGATTACTGCATTTGCTGAGTAAACGCCAACCATCATGCCTATATTGTGCAACGAGGTTAATTTAATACGATATTTTTCTCCTTAATCATCCTGCGTAGGTTGATAAGCGCATAACGCATACGTCCGAGAGCAGTATTTATGCTCACCTCCGTCTGCTCGGCAATCTCCTGGAACGAGAGCTTCGAGTAGTAGCGTAGGCGCACAACCTCCTGCTGCTCCTCGGGAAGAAGGTCTATAAGGTCACGTATGGTCTGCTCCATCTCGCTATGCACCAGTCTATCCTCCGTCGTGGGCTCGGCAAAGCGTAGCGTGCCGATGACATCGTACCCAGCCTCAGCCTCGTTCACCTGACGGCTCGACTTCTCCCTACGGAAGTGGTCGAGAACACGGTTGTGAGCTATGCGCAACACCCACGAGAGAAACTTGCCCGAATCGGTATAGCGCCCCTCGTCGATGACCTTCACAGCCTTAATAAATGTCTCCTGGAAAATATCGTCTGCCACGTCGCCATCCTTAACCATCATGCCGATGTAGCTACGCACGCGTCGCGAATGACGCTCGATAAGTTCAGATATAGCACTCCTATCGCCCGAAAGGTAATTATTAAGCAACACACGGTCGCTCAATGCAGTCACGTTCATACTCCTCTTTTTTAATTGGTTCAGAGCAGAATTTCTTCGATAGGCAATGCGGTTTTAATGGTTAATAAACTTTGTTTTCGATTGCAAGGTAGAAATAAATTTTCAATCTGCAAAATATTGTTGCTCTTTTATCGTTGTCATGCCCCGTCAGAAATTCCCGTGCGTTGTGAGGCAAAATCTGTGCCACAGAGCGAGTTACGGCGATGAATGATGGGGCGATGTGTAGTTATCGTTGTCGGTGAAACGACCAAATTGTGCGGTGAAATGATGGCTCTATATCTCGCTATTTTCGCCAAAATAGCTCTTGATGGCCTTTGCGCGACTCTCGCCAACAACCTCCCTTAGCTCCTCTATCGTTGCATTGCGCACGGCTGTTACGGTGCGGAACTTTCTAAGGAGTGAAGTGAGGCTCTTGTTGCCGATGCCTGGAATATGGCTTAGCTCGCTGTCGATGAAGGCCTTTGTGCGTTTCTGGCGGTGGAAGGTGATGCCAAAGCGGTGTGCCTCGTCGCGTATGTGGCAGATGACCTTCAGTGGCTCGCCCATGCGTGATAGGTAGTATGGCTCTGGGTCGTGAGGATAGAACACCTCTTCGAGGCGCTTGGCAAGACCGACGATGGGTACTCGCTCTGCTATGCCTAATTCTTGCAGTATGGCGTAGGCGCTCGATAGCTGTCCCTTACCACCGTCGACGATGATAAGGTCGGGGAGCTCGGCGCCCTCGGCCAAGAGGCGTGAGTAGCGTCGGTAGACAATCTCGCGCATCGAGGCAAAGTCGTCGGGACCCTCGACGCTCTTGATGTTGAAGTGTCGATACTCCTTGCACGAAGGTTTGCCGTCGCGGAATACGACACATGAGGCTACAGGATTGGTGCCCTGAAGGTTAGAGTTGTCGAAGCACTCTATATGTCGAGGCTCATGGTCGAGGCGTAGCTCGCGCTGCATGGACTGCATCAGACGGCTCGTATGCCGCTCGGGGTTCTTTATCTCGAGGTTCTTGAGACGCTCGGCACGGTAGATGCGCGCACTCTTGAGCGAGAACTCTAACAGGTCAGCCTTCTCACCTCGTTTAGGCATGGTGAAGGTGACACCATTGAAGAGCATGGCGGCAGATGGTATGAGGGGTACGATGACCTCACGGGCAAGACCTCCTGATATGTCGGATGCGAAGTGTTGTATTGCGCGCGATAATAACTCCTCGTCGGTAGCCTCCACACCAGGCTTTAGGCGTATGGTCTGCACGGCGACAATCGAGCCATGGCGTATGCTTAGGAAGTTACAGTAGACCACATCGTCGTCCTTCAGGAGCGAGAATACATCCGTGTCGACAATCTTTGGGCTGACAATTACCGAGCGCGACTGATACTCGTCGAGTGCACGTAGACGCTGCTTGTAGCGTTCGGCAACCTCGAACTTAA
>JAFUPR010000064.1 GCA_017481145.1 Alistipes sp.
ACGAGGAGGAGATAGCCAAGATTCCTGGCCGGGATATGGTCAACATGAGCCATCCCCAGGTTATTGAGATCTGGAACCTTGTATTCATGCAGTTCAACCGCAAGGCTAACGGTTCGTTGGAGTCGTTGCCCGCAAAGAATGTTGACACGGGTATGGGCTTCGAGCGCCTATGTATGATTCTCCAGGGCAAGAAGTCAAACTACGACACCGACGTATTCCAGCCTACTATTGCTCGCATCGCAGCACTCTCAGGCAAGGAGTATGGCAAGGATGAGAAGTGCGACGTTGCCATGCGCGTTATCGCTGACCACCTACGTGCTATATCGTTCTCTATCGCTGATGGTCAGCTTCCTGCTAATGCCAAGGCGGGCTATGTTATCCGTCGTATCTTGCGCCGTGCTGTACGCTACGGCTACACATACTTAGGTTTCACCGAGCCCTTCATCTGCAAGCTTGTCGATGGTCTCGTTAAGCAGATGGGCCACCAGTTCCCCGAGCTCGTAGCGCAGCAGACGCTCATCGAGCGCGTTATTGAGGAGGAGGAGGCATCATTCCTCCGCACTCTTGCTACTGGTATCAACCTCTTGGATGGTGTCATCAAGAAGTCGGCTGGAGGCAAGATCTCGGGTAAGGACGCCTTCGTATTGTACGACACCTACGGCTTCCCCATCGACCTCACGGAGCTTATCGCTAAGGAGCAGGGTGTAGAGGTCGACATTGAGGAGTTCGAGAAGGAGCTTCAGGTGCAGAAGGAGCGTTCGCGTAATGCTGCTTCGCAGGATATCGATGACTGGCAGGAGATTATGCATATCGCAGAGAGCACCTTTGTTGGCTATGACACGCTCACTGCCGATATCCGTATTGCTCGCTATCGTCGCGTGAAGAGCAAGAACAATGTGACATACCAGCTCGTCTTCGACCACACCCCCTTCTATGGTAACTCAGGTGGTCAGGTTGGAGATGTAGGTTATATCGAGAACGCAAACGAGAAGATTGAGGTTGTCGCAACCGAGAAGGAGAATGGTCTTATCATCCACATTGTTAAGCAACTGCCCGAGAATCCCGAGGCTACATTCCGTGCGGTAGTAAACGAAGATGCACGCCAGAAGGCAGCTAACAACCACACAGCTACGCACCTCGTCGACTATGCCCTACGTACAGTCCTTGGCTCGCACGTAGAGCAGAAGGGCTCGATGGTTGGCCCCATGGGCTTACGTTTCGACTTTTCGCACTTCCAGAAGGTGACGGCCGAGGAGATTCGCGAGGTTGAGCGCCTGGTTAACAAGATGATTCGCACGAACTATCCCTTGGTCGAGAACCGCGAGGCTACGATGGCTGAGGCTGAGGCTGCGGGTGCTATCATGCTCTTTGGCGAGAAGTATGGCGAGAAGGTACGTATCGTCAACTTCGGCCCCTCTACGGAGCTCTGCGGTGGTACGCACACATCTGCAACGGGTACTATCGGCTTCTTCAAGATTATCTCTGAGAGCGCTATATCAGCAGGTGTGCGTCGTATCGAGGCTGTCACTGGCGAGGCTGCTGAGACTATCTTGTATGCTGCTCAGGATATGATATCGTCGCTCGAGCAGCTTGTACACAACCCCAAGGTTGTTCAGGCTATCGAGAAGATGATGGAGTCGAACGAGGCTTTGGGGCGTGAGGTTGCAGAGATGCGCAAGGAGAAGGTATCTCAACTTGCCGATAGCCTTGCTAAGAATACCCCTATGCGTGGTGGCGTACAGCTTATCTCGCACACGGCAAATAATACCCCCGAGGTGATGAAGGACTTGGCATTTGCTTTGCGACAGAGGGTTTCGGAGCGCCTTGTTATGGTCGTAGGCAACCTCTTCGATGGTAAGCCCACGCTCAACGTGATGCTCTCAGACGACATTGTAGCTATGGGCGTAGATGCAGGTGCAGTGGTACGCGAGGCTGCTAAGCTGATAAATGGTGGCGGCGGTGGTCAAAAGCACTATGCTACGGCCGGTGGTAAGAATCCCGAGGGTTTGCAGGCTGCTGTAGATAAGGCTGTAGAGATCATCCTTGCACAGATAAAGTAATTAACGAGTTAATAGATTATAGAATTATGAGCAATAAGGTTTTATTGATGATATTGGACGGTTGGGGCAATGGCGACCACTCGAAGTCGGATGTTATCTACTCGATGCATCCAGCATATATCGAGGCTATGACGGCGCAGTATCCCCATGCCGAGCTTAAGACTGATGGTGAGAACGTAGGTCTCCCCGAGGGACAGATGGGTAATTCGGAGGTAGGCCACCTCAATATCGGTGCTGGCCGCGTGGTATATCAGGATCTGGTTAAGATTAACCGTGCCTGCCGCGACAACTCGATCCTTGAGAACAAGGAGATTGTCGCCGCCTTCGAGTATGCCAAGGCTAATGGTGTGAATGTGCACTTTATGGGCTTAGTATCGGACGGCGGTGTTCACTCGTCACTCGACCATCTCTTCAAGCTCTGCGATATATCTAAGCACTACGGTATAGACAACACCTATGTTCATTGCTTTATGGATGGTCGCGACACCGACCCTCGTAGCGGTAAAGGATTTATCGCAGCCTTGGAGGAGCACATGGCTAAGTCTACAGGCAAGATTGCCTCAATCATCGGCCGTTACTACGCCATGGACCGCGACAAGCGCTGGGAGCGTGTTAAGATCGCCTACGACCAGCTCGTTGAGGGCGTTGGCGAGAAGTCTACAAATATGGTCGAGGCCATGCAGAAGTCTTACGACGAAGGTGTCACCGACGAGTTCGTTAAGCCTATCGTAAATGTTGATGCTGAGGGTAATGCCATTGGCACCATCAAGCCCAACGACGTGGTCATCTTCTTCAACTACCGTAACGACCGCGCTAAGGAGCTCACCATCGTGCTCACACAGCAGGATATGCCCGAGGAGGGCATGCACACCATGCCACTATACTATTGTTGCATGACGCCCTACGATGCCAAGTTCGAGGGTCTACACATCCTATTCGACAAGGATAATGTACCCAACACCATTGGTGAGTATATCGCAAACCAGGGCTTGAAGCAGTTGCGTATTGCCGAGACAGAGAAATATGCCCACGTGACCTTCTTCCTCAATGGTGGCCGTGATGATAAGTTCGCCGAGGAGGAGCGTATCCTCGTAGCATCGCCCAAGGTGGCGACCTACGACCTCCAGCCCGAGATGTCGGCATACGAGGTTAAGGATAAGTTGGTCGAGGCTCTTGACGAGCAGAAGTACGACTTTATCTGCTTGAACTTCGCCAATGGCGACATGGTAGGACACACGGGCGTATATGAGGCTATCGAGAAGGCTGTTAAGGCTGTCGACGAGTGCGTTAAGGATGTTGTCGAGGCTGCTAAGGCTAATGGCTACGAGGTTGTGCAGATTGCCGACCACGGTAATGCCGACAATGCTGTTAACCCCGACGGCACTCCTAATACGGCACACTCGTTAAACCCTGTGCCTATCGTCGTTGTGTCGGATAGGGTAGCGAAGGTTAAGGACGGCATCCTCGCCGACGTAGCACCCACGGCACTCGACCTTATGGGCCTTGAGAAGCCCGCCGAGATGACGGGCGAGTCGTTGGTGGAGTATAAATAAGTTCTATTGCTAATTAGTATAGTTTTTAGGGACTAAGCGCGAGGCTGTATAATTGCCACCTTCGTCGCTTAGTCTCTTTGTTTTACATTCCTCCTATCCTCCTTTGGCAAAGGAGGAAAAAAGAGGTCGTTCGCCAGAACCTCAATCCTACAAACAAAACAAAGACACCCTGAAGGTGTCTTTGTCGTTTGTGGAGGATATGAGATTCGAACTCACGACCTCTTGCATGCCATGCAAGCGCTCTAACCAGCTGAGCTAAACCCCCATTTGCATCGGCAAAGATACGTCTTATTTCCAAATATACAAAATATCGAGACGTTTTTTCTTCGGCTGAGAGCAAAATAATAAGACCGCTCGAGAAATCCCGAACGGTCTTAAAGAGTGTATCAATAGTGACTCTACTACTTATTCTCTACATATACATAGCTTGACATATCGGCTGCATCGCTCTCGTAGAGGTAAATCTCGCCACGCTTGAAGAGCTGTCCATAGTTGCCATCAGCATCCTGAGCCACAGCGATGATAGAGTATTCGCGCTCATACTCGAGTATAAGATTGTAGTTAGAGTAGCAGTTAACCTTATATGTCTCATTAACTACATCACGCAACCACTGACCATCTCCATTGTAGTAGTCGATAGGGAATGTTGTGAGCATGATATATACATTATCCCCCTCTGTCACACCGCTAATAGTAACAGGCACAAGAGCACTATTGCTATACGACGCATAGTCGCCCCAGTGGGCCTCATCAACAGCAGCCACCTCGGCAAGATTATAATGAGTACTCCAGCTTAGCTGCAGATTCGACTTGCCAGGCGTATTGCTTAGCGTTGTGAACTCCTTAGCATATATGCGCGTATTAGGTGTCTCACCATCCACACCATAGGCAAATGCGACGTACGTGGTAGATGGAGTAAGGTTGTAGAGGTTCATGTAGGTCTTAAAGGTTGCCTCATAGAAGTTGTAACTATCCGAAGCCTTAATAGTCTCGAAGCGCTCAGCATCATTAGCACCAAGAGCGTCGAACTCCGACTTTGTAAGTACACCACGACGGAATGTTGCGGTCTTAGAGTCTGCCTGCCAGTATACATTGGCTGTTGTAGCAAAGATGTCCTCCACGGTGATGGTGATGACAACGCCCGAGTCGATAACACTTGTTGTTGATGCCGTCTTAATTACAGGATCACTCGCCACAAAGCCCGTTGATGCATCTACAGCGAAGAGGAAGAATACATACTCGGTATACTCCGCAAGGCCAGGGTTATTGATGCTCTGCGAACCCTTATAGCAGAACTCCTCGAGGATCTGCTCTACGCTCTTACCAAACGACTGCTGTGTCAATACTGTCTGATTCCAATCGGCGGGGAATACCTCCTCCATCTTAGCATTAGCACCGTAGTACGAATAGAATTCGCGAACCTTCCACAAGCCTGTACGATAATATACATTCTCATCGCTCGAGGTTATAACCTGCTCGATGGCCGTATTGGCTACATTCAACTTCATGTCAAGCTCAACGTCGAGCTGATCGGGCTTAGCTGAGGTTATCACCTCACGATAGATATCGCCGATAGACTGGGCATTCGTGAGGTCAATATGATAGCTAAACACCACGTAGCGAGTATCGGGATTAAGCTCCGTAAATGTTATCTCATCCACCTTACCAGTATAGGTCACATTTCGCAGGTAGTTCATCAGCGACTGTCCCGATCTCTCTGCCTCGTATGTTAAGGCCTTGAGGTGGTAGGCATAGAGAGCAGCATCTGAGCCGAGGTTAAAAGAATTGATGTAAGCCTCAGAGTATATGTCGCAGATGTATGCCGTCTCCTTATCTGCGGGCGTCACGGCAATAGTAAACTCACGTGGAGCGTTGTAGACAAGCTTATAGCTAAATGCCGCCTCGGTTGAAGCCTCCTGGCTAATGTTTATGGGGTGTGCCCCCTCAAGGCCAGTGTAGATAACGAAGATGGTGGCCTCACGCACCTTATCCGTATAGTTGGGCGCTACAGTAAATGTTATCGAGCCGTATGTCGCCGTGCTCAAGTTTTTGATCCAGCTAGCCTCACAGTTGGTGAGCACAACGCCCCCCTGTACTGGGTTTGTGATGGTATAAGCTACCGAGGCATCACCACCAGCAGCGGTAAAGTCTAAAGAACTCTTCTCTAACTCGAACGTAGCATCCTTAGTACCATCTACATTGCCAGCCTTACCATCACAACCTACAACGAGCGTGAAGGCTGCAATGGCAACAATAGAAAATAACTGTTTGAATGTCATAATAATATGGTTAATTGGTTAAATTGCCGTAGTATAATGACGCAAAGATAGCATAATTCTGCAAATATTGCAAGCTACAACCTAAAATGTAGGGAATGTAGGGCATAATTATTGTCCACATCGCCGAAACATCATACCATGCTTCTACGTGCTACAAACATACTCGCGCTCATAGCAAGCATATTGCTTCTTGTCGCCCTCTCGCTCGAGATAATATACTACCGCGAGCTTGAGGCATTCACCTCATGGTTTACCATAGCCTCAGTCATCGTATGTCTTATCTACTGCCTCGACTTCTTTGTGCTGATAGCTCATGCTCCTGAGCCAGTACGTTTCTTCATTCGTAATGCCTACATACTTATATTATCTATTCCATATCATGCCATCGCCGTATATCTCGATATTGAGCTAAGCCACACATTGCAGATGGTGTTGAGTGGGGTAGTGGTATTACGTTCCGTCATGGCACTATATATCACCCTACGATGGCTGATACAGCGTCGCACCACACGTCTCCTATGGGCATACGTAGCCACCGTCGTACTCTCAAGCTATGTTGCAGCACTGCTATTTTATGAGTATGAAGCACCCGTAAACCATGCAGTAGCTAACTTTGGTGATGCACTATGGTGGTCGTGGATGAATCTCACGACTGTGGGTGCTGAGATATTCCCAGTAACGGTCATAGGCAAGATATTATGCATATTACTCCCCATCCTCGGCATGGCGATGTTTCCCGTATTCACCGTCTACGTCACATCACTCTACGATGGCACGCAAGTTGCAGAGGGTGGGGATAAACCAAAAACATATTAGTACAATGAAAAAGAGTATTCTTACAGTGGTGGCCATGGCGGCCATAATGGTTATGGGCGGATGTGCAAAGGAGAAGAAGTGGGGTGAGGCTGAGCGCAACAAGCTACGCGAGGAGCTCAGAGCCTACCGCGATATGGTCTACTTGGACAACCTCGCAGAGGCTGAGTTCGACGTTTTCTCGGGCGATGTGGTCGAGGCTATAGAGATAGACTACCCCGTATATACCACCTTTGTAGAGCTTCCTGGTCGTGGTGATACGGTAGAGGTCTACGTGGTATCTACCATCGTCGAGGAGCTCAATGCCGACCCTCACAACCTACGAAACATCTTCCCCTATCCACAGCTCGTTGCCGACGGCATACTGCCTGCGGGGCTAAACCATCAGGCACAACGCGCCTTCTACGACTGCTTGTCGCACAAGATCAAGCGCACCTACCGTACTACTGCAGCCTTCTTCGACGCTCTTGTCAACGACAAGCCCGCGGATAGCAACAAGATTTACAACATGCAGACACAGTGCGCCTCCGACCTCTTCGACTGGGGCATCGAGGTAGAAGAAACAATCATCGTTGAATAGACCTTTATCTTCCATTGCATAGTTAAGTATAAAGTTTGATTGCCAATCGCGGTTGGCACGGGAAGGGGATGTACGGTTTGGTTGCCGTACGCCCCTTCTGCATATTTACTCGCACCCAAACTCCTCGACGGGTTGCATAATTAAAAATTTATTGTTAAATTTGTACTACGAATGACGTTTAACAACTAAACAACAAACTATTATGGGATTTCTACAGGAGTTTAAGACCTTCGCATTGAAGGGTAATGTAGTCGACATGGCTGTCGGTGTTATCATCGGTGGAGCCTTCGGCAAGATTGTAACATCGCTCGTAAACGATATTATCATGCCGCCACTCGGAGTAGTACTTGGAGGTAAGGATTTTAGCGACCTCGGTGTAGAATTGAAACATGCTGTTCTGAATGAGGCTGGCGAGATAGTAGAGCCCGCTGTGCTTTGGAAGTATGGAGCATTCCTTCAGACCTGCTTGGACTTCTTGATTATTGCAGTGAGCATCTTCGTGATGATTAAGGTCATCAACAAGCTCACATCACTCCGCAAGAAGGAGGAAGAGGCCGCTGCTGCTGCCACTCCCGATCCAGCACCTGCGCCAGAGCCAGAACCCACAAAGGAGGAGGTACTCTTAACAGAGATTCGCGACCTGCTTAAGGAGAGGAAATAAGGTAAACAATTGAGGGTGGCGCAAAGCCACCCTTTTTGGTACACATTGGGGATGACTAAAAAGTAATTTAGCCATCCCCGTCTTGTTAGGAGACTGAATAAAAAGATGTAGTTTTAGACTTAAGTTCCTTTTCACCACTCACGCTCGGCATAGCCCGCAAGCGGTCTCTGCCCTCGCTTACTCGTGGCGCTGCGAAGCCCGAAAATGCGGAGTTTACTCGGCGTAAATGAGCATTTTGAG
>JAFUPR010000065.1 GCA_017481145.1 Alistipes sp.
GTTCTTCTGCACTGCCTCATATACGGCAATAGCCGTCGACACATTACACACCACAGCGCCCACCGAGATAGGAAGAGCTGGTGGTGGTGCTACCTGACGACCCGTCACAGCGGCTATAAGCTGCTTCTCACCACCCTGAGGGTAGCGTAGCTTCAAGGGCATGACCTCGATGCCACGGTAGTTGTTGCGAGCGATGATGTCGCGTAGATGTGCTATGGCGTCAGGCTTGTTGTTCTCCACGCCGATGACGGCACGCTCAACCTTCACGGCACGCATCAGAATCTCCACGCCCGTAAGCAGCATCTCCGCGCGCTCCAGCATGTTACGATAGTCCGACGTGAGGTAGGGCTCGCACTCCACACCATTGATAATCAGCACCTCAGCCTTCTGACCATCGGGCACCGACAACTTCACATGTGTGGGAACTGAGCACCACCAAGACCCACAACGCCAGCATTGCGCACCTTCGTGATAATCTCCTCGGAGGTAAGGTTGCACTCCCTCTTAAGCTCTGGTGTGCGGTCTATATCCTCCATCCACTCGTCGCCCTCACGCTTGATAACGACCATTATCCTCCTCTGCCCCTGGCCATTAGGATAGGCATCTACAGCCGTCACCGTACCCGAGATAGGAGCATGGATGTTTGCCGACACGAAGCCCGTAGCCTGGCCTATAAGCTGACCTGTGAGCACCTTGTCACCCTTCTGAACGATAGGTGTCGAGGGAGCTCCTATATGTTGTATCATCGTGACCTTGACCTCGTCGGGGAGGCCAAGCACCTCTCTAGCCTTATCTTTGCTCCACTCCTTAGTATCCGACGGATGAATACCGCCAATGGGAAATGTTTTCATACTCTCTTACTCCTTATTAGCGGGTTCAACTTTCACCTCTTTTGTTGCCTCTACCTTGGGGGCCTTGGGCTCCTTAGGCAGACGCTCCATGTTTACGATGTGGATGGCACCCGTGGGGCACTCGTTCACACACTTACGACATAATTTGCACTTCTCGGGGTCGATATAGGCGAGGAAGTTGTCGATGGTGATAGCACCGAAGGCACACACCTTCTCGCACTTGCCACAGCCGATACAACCCGCCTTGCAGACCTTCGTAACGACCGCACCGCGATTCTTAGAGCGACAGGCTACATATATCGCACGGTTCTTAGGCCACTTCTTACGTAGCTCGAAGAGTCCCTTAGGACACGCCTTGACACATGCGCCACAGGCGGTACACTTGTCGGGGTCGACCTCCACAAGTCCTGTCTCCTCGTTTAGGCGCAGCGCCCCGAACTTACACGCGTGTACGCAGTCGCCATAGCCTATACAACCAAACGCACAACCCGACTCACCCACATAGAAGGTGTTTACCACGGCACAGTTGAGCGCACCGTCATAGTGATTTACCTTGGGACGCTTGTCGCACGATCCACCACAACGCATCGTGGCAACCATGGGGCTCTTCTCGGGTGCTGTCTTGCCGAGGTAGCCAGCAATAGACTTCATCACCTCGCCACCAGCCACGGGACAGAAGAGCGACGCTATGTTGTCGCGCGTAACCAACGCCTCCGACATTGCGCGACATCCCGCAAAACCACAACCACCGCAGTTAGCACCAGGCAGCATCTTCTCCACATCGTCAATACGAGGATCCTCCTCGACCTTGAACTTCTGTGCCACGAAGTACAAGATTACAGCCAAGAGAACGCCCAGCACACCGAGCGTAAGGACTGTTAATACTAAACTATTCATGACTCCTTTATAATTGTAAATTGTATCCGTTTATCAAACTTGCTACGCAACATGTAGAGCACCACATAATATACTGCCACTGCGGCAATCGAGCTCACAGCCGCAATGCCATCCTCCACGCTAAAGGCCTTAAGACCAAACAACACGGTAAGTAGTGCAACGAGAGGCAACACATACCCCCATACTACCGACGACCACCCCATCGATGGACGCAGGAGAGCCACAACGACGCTCTCACCCACCTCGAAGGTCGAGGCATGGGGCGTCGCCACCTCCATGATGCGTTCCGCACCCTTCTCGCCACAGAGACCCTTGGCATGACAGCCCGCACAGGCCGCCTGGCGCTCCACGCGCACGAAGACCCTATCCTCGGCAATACGCTCAACCTTGCCTCTATGCTGAAGTGTGGCACTCATAGTTCTACTACTCGCAGTAGTGATTTACCAGTGGCATGAGCCACTCATGACCAAAGGCGCAGGGCGACAGACGCAGCACGGGAGGGAACTGATAGCGTTTCTTCTCGTTCTGCATAACCATACGGTGTATCTTCTCCACCACATCCGAGTCGAAGCCCGCATTGATGATATCCTCGCGGTGCTGCTTCTTCTCGATCATACGGAAGAGTATGGCATAGATAACCTCGTTGTGAGGCTACTGGTCGCTATCCTTCTGATTGGGGCGCAACTCCGACGAGGGCTCCTTGTCGATGATATTGTCGGGGATGACATCGCCCTGTGTGGCATTGATATAGCGAGCGAGGTCATAAATCTCGCTCTTGTAGAGGTCGCCCGTGGGGCTAAACGTACCCGCCGTGTCGCCATAGAGCGTACACCAGCCAAGGGCATTCTCGCTCTTGTTCGACGAGTTAAGCACCATATATCCCGTCTTATTTTGCAGCGCCATAAGCATCGTCGTACGTATGCGCGTCTGTATGTTCTCCTCCGTGGCGTCAAACTCCGTACCGCCAATCACGGGCTGGAGTGTGCCAACCATGGCATTGTATGCCTCGATGATGGGCAGCACGCTGTACTCTACGTCGAGATTCTCGGCCAACTGCTTAGCATCTTCCACGCTCTCGTTGGGCGTAAAGGGCGAGGGCATTAATAACACGCGCACATTCTCCTTACCTAAGGCACCCACGGCTATGCAAGCAACAACGGCCGAGTCGATACCACCCGAGAGGCCTACGCATGCCTTAGTGTAGCCATTCTTATGGAAGTAGTCGCGAAGACCGAGGCACGAAGCCTCGAATATCATGCGTGTGCGATCGTTGTAGGTCGTGAAGGGGACATCGAAGGGCTCGTTCACCAAGTCAGTATCGAAAATCTGAATATCCTCCTCGAAGCTCTTGAGGAGCATCACTAAGCGACCATCGCTGTTGAGTATTCCCGATGTGCCATCGTATACGATGTCGCCCGAGCCACCCACCTGGTTTACGAGGATAAGGTTTGTACCCTCAGCAAAGGCCAAGCGGCTCATCTTGTCGAAACGACGTGTGAGGATTCCCTTGCCATAGCGACGTGCATTCACCGAGATGATGGCGTTTACCTCCTCGTCAATCTCGTCAATATGGCTGAGGTCGTCGCCCACAACAACCTTGAGGTTGTGACCCTTAAGATGTATCGTCTGGCTACCTATCGAGGAGCCCACGATGTAGCCCATCTCGCGACGTGCCGTCACATAGCGCTTGCCTATGTACTCGATGTTGCCCTTGGCGTCGATGTATGCAGCGGCGCTTATGGGACCCTCGGCCGTGAGGTAGGGAGTACCCACAATTGCAGCGATGCCATGACACTTGTCGGCGATGGTTTCAACAGCCTCCTCGCAGAGGGTAAGGAAGGTGGTCTTTGTGAGTAGTCCGTAGGCGGGTGTTCCCGACACGGCGAACTCTGCAAATACCACAAGGTCGGCACCCGCACCCTTAGAGTACTCGATTGCTGAGATGATTTTCTCGGTGTTGGCCTTGATATCGCCTACCGTAAAGTTGAGCTGTGCTAATGCTATCTTCATATCTTGTTTTAAAACTTATGCCTGTCCGTAATGGCCTATACCTAAAGGTATAGTTCGACGCGGCAAAGGTAGTAAAAAAATATGTAACAACGCATATATAATAAATTCTTTTTCGTATCTTTGTGTGGCTATTAACCAATTTGAGAGATGAATCAGGAGGAATTTATTAGGCGATTTGAGTATAACCCCGTGAGCGACTTGCTTGGCGAGGGCGGTTTTGGTCGCGTCTATAAGGCATACGATAGGTACGAACACGAGTATGTGGCACTTAAGATACAGAGCGTTGACCCACACCACCCCGATATACGTCTACGCAACGAGGTGGATAAGGTGCAACAACATCTGCATAAGAACATTGCACGATATAAGGGGTGCTACACTTTCACAGACTACCGTGGCGAGACGGATATTGCCGTTATGAAGTATTATCCCGACGGTAGCCTCGACAAGCTTATGGCCAAGATAAATCTCACCTCCGAGCAGATATATTCTATTCTAACTGAGATACTTGAGGGTGTCGACTATCTGCATAGCGTGGGCATCATCCACCGCGACCTCAAGCCACAGAACGTGCTAATTGTCGAGCATGGCGGCCAATACTCACCGCTTATCACCGACTTCGGCATCTCTAAGCAACTTGGCGATGGCGAGAGCTCGGCTGTGAGCAACTCGGTGCTCGGTGGCACGCGAGCCTACGCCTCGCCCGAGCAGCTCAAGGAGACCACCATACGCAAGAATACCGACCTGTGGAGCTTTGGTGTCATCGCCTACCAGATGCTTGTTGGCGAGCTCCCCTTCAATGCTGGAACGCTGTCGCCCACAAGCGAGGAGGGTCGTCAGGAGCAGTTCCGCCAGATGATGTCGGGCATCCTCCCCGAGCTACTATGCCATGTCCCCGAGCCGTGGCAACGACTAATACGCGAGTGCCTGATTGTCGACAACACCAAGCGCTTAGCGCACGTCAGCGACTGCATGGAGATACTTAATAGTAAGGCGGTTGAGACGACGCCTCACAAGAATATACAGTTAGATAAGGCTACCGTTCTGGAGCACCCCACCCCACAACCAGTTGAGCCCAAACAAGAACAAGAATATATACCTGATTCTAACTCTGATTCCATCCACCAGCCCCCAAAACCCGCGGATAAAAAGTCTAAGAGGAACAATTGGTGGTGGTTTTTACTACTAGCTTGTATTATTGGAGGGTTGATTTGGATAGTATATGAGGTAAGCACATTGGCTTTAGAGACTGAGCCTCCATACATTGTTGGCGACTATTATAACGAGAATGGTAAGCAGGGCGTTGTCTTTGAAGTGTGGGACGGTGGCCGTCATGGTAAGATTGTAAGCCTTGATGAGACTCAAGCAGCATGGGATTCACGAGCGGAAGATGGCAATAGTCCGCGTACCTATGCTGATAGCAAGAGCGATGGTAAGGCTAATACCGATAAGATAATGTCACGTTCGGATAGCCAATATTTTGATGCTTTTGAGTGGTGCCGAGCAAAGGGCAGTAGTTGGTATCTACCTGCACATAATGAGCTACAGAAAATATACAACAATAAGAGCACGCTTAATACCGCCTTACAAAAGTATGGTACTACTTTAAACAATCAATGGTATTGGACATCAACGGAGTATGTTGATTCTGAGCCAGAGTTTTGTGCGTGGCTTGTCTCTGTGTACGGTGGCTACACCTACAACGGCAATAAGGACTACGACTACTATGTCCGCGCCGTGTCCACTTTTTAGAGTTATCAATGGGTTACAATGGGTTAATATGAGTCAAATAATCTCTTGTGCTCGCGACCACACATAGTAACTCATGGTAACACATATTAACTCATCCCTTTGTCGTAGTCGCGGTTGTCTCGGGCGGATGCTTGAGAGGACCTCAACAATCTGCCCAATTATCTCCGCTAAAAGGCCTCGTTGATGCCAAGGATAAAGTAGCGGCTATCGCGGCCGAATGCCATCTCTAAGCGTATGGATGTGAGTGCGTTAAGCGACCAGCGCAGGCCTACGCCATAGGTAGGCAACACCTTGCGCCACGCAAACTTATCATCGACCGAGAAGACCTCGCCAGCACCGCCCCAGACAGCGACACCCAGTCCCTCCCACAGATGTTGGCGCAGCTCGAGTTGCGCCGCAACAAGATGGTCGCCCATATATCGTCCGCGGTAGTAGCCACGCATACGGCTCTCACCACCAAGCTCGGCACGTAGCAACCACGGCGTAGCGTCATTGTGAAACTCGCCATAGAGGTCGAGGGCAAGCGTAGCACCACGCCACAGAGGCTGGTAGTAGTCGAAGGTGACGTTAAGCTCGTACAGATTTGATGATAAGCTACTTAGTAGCTGAGGGTGTGTCACAAGTTCAACAGCGGCATAGAGGCCGCGTGTTCTATTATCTACACTCTGGCGCGTGTCGACGCCAAGACTCAGGCCAACACCCACAGCAGAGATACTATATGGCTCATTACCAACGATATTCACGGCGCGATGACTTAGGCCATTAGCCTCGACATTCAGGTAGTTGACGCCGACACCCACAAAGAGGCTACGCGTAAAAGCATAGCGGTAGTTGAGCCATGCTCCATAGTCGTGTGCCGTGTACTCACCCGCGCTGCCACCCGTAGCAGTGGCGTAGTCGAGACCCCAGATATAGGTAGGCTCGGAGCGTAGCTCGAGGCCGTAGCTTAGGCGATGACGACCGCCATGCAAGGCGTTTACACCCCCGAGCGTTAGGTTGTAATAGCCTGTAAGCGAGGCTGCTGCCGTAAGCGTAAGAACACCTGGAGAGGTGCTATCCTCACCCCTCTGTCGGTAGTACATATTGGCGATGGCAGCCAAGCGCCAGCCCGTATTTGCCGAGTAGCCAGGGCCACCGATAATGTTGAATCGCACATTGCGGTCGTCGAGGTTGGCATCTAAATAGCGCTCCAAGGGTGTACGGCTATCCTCGACAATGGGCGTATAGCGATACGTTATGGTCGTGCCATCAAGCGTTTTCTCCTCGAGTTGCTGAGCTGCGATCGTATGACACGAAAGCAAGAAGAGGATCGCCATCATGACGACCCTCATATTTGTAATAGTCACTCTCCGCAATGCAGCCATTAACGCAGGGGCTCGGCGGCGTCGATAAATCGCTGCTGCTCCTCCTTTGACATCTCGCCCTTATGCACGTAGACAAGCTCACCCGCCTTATTCACGAGCATGATGACGAACATATTGTCGCAGTCACCCAAACGCCATGCGCTCGAGATATAGTGGTCGGGGTCGCATAGGATCGTTGCACCATTCTTTGCCGTACGTGCGTCTGCAATCTTGCGCACCAACGAGTTAGGATAGATGGCATCCTTGAGGTTTACAATACCGAAGCCCTCGATATTGGGGCCCTGCACACGGCCAGTCTCCTCGATATAGGTGATGAAGTCGTGATTCTGCTTAGGCACCTCAGGGTCGACGTAGAAGATAAGAAGGTTCTTCTCGCCCCACCATGGCAGGCGCGACTTCTTGGCATCGAGGTCCTGCACCTCGACATTACGCACCTTGCGCGGAAGACTCTGCGCCTCGGCTGAGAGTGTAAACGTAAACGCTGCAATAGCGACAAGAATCAATGCTTTGAGTTTCATAGCTTCCTATGTTTTATCCTTTTAGTTGTTGTGATACGCTCGTTGAGCGCTGCAAAGGTAGCAAAAATATCGTTATTATGCTCCCTCCTCACCGTGCAGTTTTGACCATTATACAAGAATTAATGACTAAACCGCCAAACAATTAAACGAATAGCGATAATCTTTAAACCAAAAGGGATACTAAAATGTGGGGATGACTAAAAAGTAATTTAGCCATCCCCCGTTCCTAAGAGGTTGAATAAAAAGATGTAGTTTTAGGCATGCGAAGCCCGAAAAAGAGGAGTTTACTCAGCGTAAATGAGTATTTTGAGGGCGAGCATAACGACAAAATACACTTTTTATTCAGCCTCATTGGCGAGATAATTCGTTAGCGGTAGTAGATGATGACTTATAACAACAAAGAACGACAAAATACACTTTTTATTCAGCCTTACAAACCTACGCGATTATACTCCTCAATATATATACAACGGCACGTACCCGTGATTCTCTTGCCGTTATCGTCGATAACATCTGCCGTGACAACAATGTCGTCGCCGTCGGGCTCGATAGTGATGCTACCATCAACGATACATGCATACGTAGAGGTGTAGTAGCCATTCTCCGCAAGGATATACCAAGCACCTATGTTATTGCCATTATACTTATATCCAGGCGTAAATGTGCCAGCAGCGAATGTGGACATCTTATCAGCCGTGAAGGTGCGGAATATATGCTTTCTGTCGAGCTCAACGGTGTCGACAATGACAGAGAAGCGGAAGAAGTCACCATTAGCGCCACCCGCCTGCTCCATAAAGAATATATCCCAGCTGCCACGACCCACCATGTACTCATCGCCATAGTAGGCAAGAATCATCGCACCGCTCTGCAAGTCGAACTCATAGTCCTGCACGAGGGTGCTATATGGGCCCTTTTCTACGGTTATCAGATAATTGAGGTTGAGGCTGCCATTATACTGCACGCTATGCACCTCGTCGTTAGCGAGGGTGATGAGTGCCTCAATCTTATTGTTGCTAACGACAACCTTACCGCCCTTAATCTTCGTCGCTGTCGCGTTGCCCTCCTTATCTACTGCGACATACTCGCTAAGATCCTCAGCAAAGGTGTTCACAGCGTACGTACTCTGAGCATCGAATAGATACTCACCCTCGGGCAGGTAGGGATCTGACATAGCGGGCACAGACGAGTAGATATAGAACTTGTAGTAGCAATCGTCAGCATAGTAATCCGTATCGCGTGTAGTTCCATACTTCGAGAGCACAACGGTGTACCTATAGGCATCGGGATGCGAGGCATCCTTCTTCTCGAAGCTACCATTAAGCATCGACGCCATAAACTCAACATTGGGAGCACCCTGCTGCTCGACGATGACCTGCTCCGACTGCTTACCGTAGGTCACAAGGATAAGTGCCGTACGCTCCTCGCTGAGGTCGTTAGCCGCAACAGTGAACTTGATATCGTTGGCAACCTCGGTGATGGTCACCCACTCCGACATACATACAGCATCCACCTTAGCACCGCTCTTAGCACCCTGGAGCGTATAGTTAATAACACCATCGCCACCATCCTGTGCAAAGCGCATCACGCCCTCAGAGGTGAGGCTCAACGTACCCGTGGTTGCGTCGCCATCGTCCGTCGTACACGACATGGCAAGTGCCGCAACCGACAGCGCCATAAAAATAAGTAGTTTTTTCATATTATTTGTTGTGTTTTAATATACCTTCACACTAAAGATCCCAAGCCTGGTCCAGTATCTCTACGACACTACCGCGGAACGTACCATTAATCTTGTTACCTATGTCGTCGACACCGTCCAACGTAATAGCATAGCCACTACCATCCTTGGCGATGGTTATCTTACCATCGACAAACGGCGCTCTGTCACCAGAGTCTATACCTCCGTTTACACATTTCGCATACCACGCGTGCATCATACACCAGTCGTCACGCATATATCCTGGGGCAAAGTGACCAGCACAATCCTCCGTCTTATATGTCGCCACGGTGTACTCACCAACGATGGCATCTATATTGTCGAGGCCACCCTTAGACTTGTCCAGCATAATATCCATCATGAGATATACACCCTCAAAGGCTGCCTTGTTCTCGATCATGTGCAAGAACCACACATCGGTATCCTTGCCTAAGTAGTCACCACGATAGTATGCCATGATAGCACCACCCGTAACATCGAAGTTAACATCTGCCGTCTGAGTGCTGTGTGTCACATCCTGCGCGGTGAGGTCTAAATAGTCTAACGCAAGGCTTCCCTCGTATATCACGCGATGCACCTTACCACTCATAAGACGCACCTCCGCAACAATCTTATTCTCCGTCACCGTAACCTTAGCCGAGGCGAAGTCTACCGACTTAGCCCCATTGCCAGGGAGCATATAGCTATTCGCAGCATCGATGGTGCCAGGCTCGCAGTCACCAAATACATAGACACCCACGGGAACATAGTCCACAGGCTCGAGTGCCGACGACTTGCCAGCATAGAGGTCGAAGCGGTACTGCGTACCATACGAATCATTCTGCTCCGTAGCACCCTCATCCGAGAGGATGATGAAGTAGTTGTAGCCATAGGTCTGAAGCTTACCATAGTACGTGCCATTGAGATGTGCAGCATGGAACACCTCGTCCACACCGCCAGTCTCCTGCGCCTGACGCACGAGTACCGAGAACGACTGCTCCTCGTACGACACCGTGATTAAAGCCTCGCGCTCAGCACCAGCGTTGGGCAACACCTCGAATGTTATCGACTCAGCAACCGTGAGCTCCGTGATCCAGTCGGCCGCGCATGTGGCCTCCACGAGGTAGTCCTTTGAGTACGGCTTCTCCTCAGTACTATCTCCCGTAAGCTCCTCGTCTACTGGCAGATCGCTATCATTATCATGGGCGCGCGTAACCTCCGTAAGGTTGTAGCCTATAGCACCGCTACCACCCTCGTGGGTAAAGTTAAGCACCGAGTTTGATGCAAGGGTTAGGACATACTCCTTTTTCTCGGTCGCACCATTATCCTTCTCGCATGCCACCATGGCAATAGCTGCGAGTGCAAACATCACAAAAATTCTTTTCATCTCAGTAATAGGGACGTTTTAATAAAATATAGATTAGTTGTTAGGTTGTTTCTATTCGGGGTTGGTAACATATCCACCCATATACTGGTTGCCAACTATTGCGCCAGCATAGTGAGCCTTTACCTCCCCATGTATCGATGCTACCATATCTACGGTGATGTCATAGCCTCCCGAGATATGCTTGATCTCCAACGTACCGTCGATAGGCATATAGTCGACACCTCCGATGGTAAAGAGCGTATACTTACCAAAGTCATTGAAGTTGTTGCCCGTGTTATTCACATCATTGATATAGTATGTTCCCTCGGGGATTGTGTCATCCTCCGATGCTACGGCACAGTTGAAGTCAAAGAAAAGATTGTGTGTCTGCGAGTACATGAAGACGCCGAAGTTTGTCGCCGACCACATCACACCCTCAACCTTCTCCCACACGATCTCTATCTCGGGCTTCTGTCCATCGGGCATGACCCACACGCTCTGTGTCGAGAGCAAAAAGTAGATGTCGTACTTCACGCCACGCTCAACATTGACCACCACATTGTTGCTACCCTTGTTGGCTGCCGAGAAGACAAATATCTCCTCACCCACCTCGCGCACCTTTTTCGTGCGTGCGCCATAGTTGTGCTCGTCTCTGTCGCTCAAGCCTTTACGTATCCTGAAGGCAGCGTCGCCATCCTCGGCGAAGACCACATCCTCGGCAACGTATAGTATACTCCACCTACCCATAGACACATCCTCAGCGAAGTTGTTACCCTCGAAGTTGCCGAGCACGCTCCATGTGTTGGGCACTGGCACCTCGGGTGCTGTTGCCGTGCGGGGGTCTGTACCCACGCTCATAAGATAATACATCGCAAGGTCGTCGCTGAGATAGAGGTCATACTTGCCCGACTCACTCACGCGAATATCGCCACCTGCACTATGCGCCAAGTAGCCATGATCCACCTCGGCGGCCACGCCATCGCCCGTACGAGTATTGTTAAAGTCGCCATCGTAAATAAAATAGAAACGATCCGAGGCCTCCACCTCGAAGCCGTAGATGACATAATATCCATCTATGGTCTCCATGGCTATCGCCTGCGATACATCCCAGCTGTTGGTCATCGTGCCCACGACAGCCCAGCCCTCGACAACATCCTCAGGCTCGTCGGGCTCATTGGGGTTGTCGTCCTGCACCTTGGCAGCCTGGTCGATGGCCACCTCGAACTTCTGCTCCTCGTAGCTTACGACAACCTTCGTTTGGCGAGCCTCGCCCTCGTTGGCAGCAACCACAAACGCGACCTTATCGCTAACAGCCATATCTGTCACCCACTCGGCAGCACATGTGGCAATCACCGCTACGCCTTCCTTTGGATTCTCCAAGGTGTAGACAATCTCGCCAGCGCCACCCTCGGCCGTGAACTCCATCGTAGCATCCGATGTGAGCGTCAAAATGGGAGCGGCAACCTCGGGAGTATCGGGCTTCTTGTCCGTACCCTCAGAGCCATTCTCACATGCTGCAAATACCAATGGTAATGCGAGCAACAGATAGAATAAATTTCTAAGTTTCATAATACTATTTATGTCTTGTTTTTGTGTGATTTCCAATCACAAATATAACACTATTTTTGTGTTCCACAAAATTATTGATGACTGTTCTGCAACTGGGTAGTTTCAAAGACTAAGTGCAAAATTAAGATAAAAATTTAAAGAACATCTTTTTAGGGGATTCAAAATTTAA
>JAFUPR010000066.1 GCA_017481145.1 Alistipes sp.
AAAAATATTATGTTATTCTTTCAATTCCAGTTGAGCCGAACAGCTCGTTTCACAAAAGTACAAAATATATTTAAAATTGAGTTCATAAACCCATAAAAAAACTGTCGAAATAATCTCTCGACAGTCTGTGTAGGTCTCATTATTGACCATTAAACAATTTTACCCCCTCTCGCAGGTCTCTTTTTGACCATTAAGCCAACATCTTAAACAATAGGGAGCAACTAAATTACTTAGGCGCTCCTTTTATACGTGTGGGTCATCGTCCTAACGCCACAATCTCAGAGCATACTTTCCGCTCTTCAAGTTCGTGAAATGGTGCTAAAGGCAGAGCGAACGACAACCCCCCCATAAAGTTTTGCGACTTATTGGGGGCTAAGGCTCATTCAAAGTGTTGAGGATCATCTCGAAGGGTTAGTATCCTTATACAACTGCAAGAACTCATCTGTTTTATGCTTCTTACCCAAGGGGGCGTAGTTGCCAAGAGCCCTATGGGCCACCTGCTTATCGGGGTCGGTAATGCTATTGTATGGATCACCATAGGGTGTAGGAGTCATGGTGCTCATTGAGTATTGCCAAGTCGTATCGGGGAGAATATTACGATACAACACCGTAATTATATCACTAATCTTTCTTCCCTGGTTGTCGAGTCGCTCCTCATCCCACTCCATGAGATAGCTATATGGGATATTCTCCATCGCCTTCTTCACATCTGCGAGTTTGGCGTTATTGGCAGAAATGATAGCTACAGTAATCTTTTCACCATCTTTGTACTCTAACATACGGTCATAGAACGAGCAATATGAGTATGTGTTCATCACCGAGCCTATGCATATTGACCAATATCGCGCCTTGGCACCTCTATACTCCTCAACACAGGTAGGTATAGGCGCAGGGATGAAGCTAAATGTTAAGACATCGTCCGTGGTCAGCTGCGTGCGACAATACAAGTAGTCGGTAGAATTATTGGGGAAATATTCTCCACGTGGTGACAAAAGAAATGGCACCTCGGTTGATTGATCTGATGCAAGAGGCACAAAATTACCATCCTTCATAATGGTTGCCATCGATACTACTGCCTTGGGAGCATCGACGATAGCTCCTGTTGTTAGGTCAACGCCCTCAATAGTGGGAAGGTCAACACCTCCATATTCACCCTCACCGAGGTATTGACGCAGACAGATACTCATGCACTCAACCACATCATTAAAGTAGCATACATTCTCCGCATTAGCATTTTTAAGTAGTGAAATGTCAGTTCCCTCTTTTACAATATAAATCGTAAATTTATTGTTGGTACTGTTCGTGGTGACAGTATACGGGTTTATGCTGCCATCATCGGGCGATATATTTACATCGTCTAAGCCATCGATAACTTCACCCTTAAGATCGTTATATATAGAGAAGCTAAAGAAGCGAGCCTCGGGATAGGCTCCTGTTAGGCGTAGTCCGATATTGGGATTCTCCGTTATGTTGTAGGCATAAACCCAATACTTGGAGTATATATCTGGATATGCTCCCAAGTTAGCGTGATAGTAAGTAGTGCCCCAAAGATTGCTGTCACCATTGGGCTGTACAGGGTTATTGTTATTGTCATCACATGAAACAAGATTAAAGGCCAGAATCCACAGCATTAAGTACATAAACAAGTTCTTCATAGGCCCATATATTTAGGTTGTTCAACATTTCGGGCTCACACATCACACCACAGTATCATTACAAAGGTATAAGAAAATTTCGACTATACCCCAAAAAGTATGGAAAGTGACACGAATAGAGAGCCTAAGGTTGTTTTGGCAGCTTCGACAGTATAAAACACTCGGTGCATAATTACGTAACACGTTAGGATAATAGTGCGTATATTTATTATACCGATTTAATTCGCAGTGTTGTAATGTCACCAATTTTAACTATCTTTGTGCTTTGACAACAGACATAAGGGATGTTACTGCACGAAAAACTTAAATCATACAATGTCATCCTCGCCTCGGCATCACCGCGCCGTCGCGAGTTGCTACAAGCCACGGGCATAGAGTATCGTCTCGCTCCGAAGTTCGACTGCAACGAAGAGTACCCCTCGACACTTGCGGCTGAGGATGTGGCACCATACCTATCGCGTCTAAAGAGCCACGCCTACCCCACACCCCTGGCATACAACGACCTACTAATCACGGCCGACACCGTCGTGGTGCTCGATGGTTGTGTGCTCGGCAAGCCGCACGACGAGGACGAGGCACGCGCCATGATTAGGCGCTTGGCAGGATGCGAACACCGCGTAGTGACAGGCGTAACACTACGCATGGCCGACCGTGAACATACCTTCGCCTCATGTAGCACGGTGCGCTTTGCTCCACTAACAGACGAACAGATAGACCACTACGTCATCAACTACCGCCCCATGGATAAGGCAGGAGCCTACGGCATACAGGAGTGGATAGGCTATGTGGGCATAGAGTCCATCGAGGGGTCATTCTACAACGTCATGGGTCTACCCGTACAGCGTCTATATCGCGAAATGGAGATATTCATTGAAGCACTACCCTCGTGCTACATGTAGTATACAACGATAGATAAAACAATAAAACCTAAGCTATATGAAACGATCACTTCTTATTGTCGCTCTGCTTGTAGCAACGACATTCTCGGCTGTCGCCGACAAGGGCATGTGGCTACCCTCACTCATTGGGTCGCGCATCAAGGATATGAAATCTAAGGGCTTCAAGCTATCTGCCGAGGACATCTATTCTATTAACCAAGCATCACTGAAGGATGCTGTAGTGCTCTTTGATGGTGGCTGCACGGGCGAGATTGTCACAGAGAAGGGCCTTCTTCTCACCAACCACCACTGTGGCTACGACGCCATACAGGCGCTCTCTACCGTCGAGCATGACTACCTCACCGACGGCTTCTGGGCGATGAACCACACCGAAGAGCTCTACTGTCCAGGACTCAAGGTACATATCCTACAGCGCATGGAGGATGTTACCGACCGCATAGCTCAGGGCGAGACCAAGGAGGATATCATCGCCAGGGCTGAGGCCGAGGGCGTAGGCATCAAGGCCAAGGTCGAGTCGATGTACTACGGCAACATTGCCTACCTCTTCGTCTACCGCGAGTTTAACGACGTGCGCCTCGTGGGAGCACCTCCTACCACTATCGGTAAGTTCGGCGCCGACAACGACAACTGGATATGGCCACGCCACACGGGTGACTTCTCGGTATTCCGCATCTATGCCGACAAGGATAACAACCCCGCAGCCTACAGTGCTGACAACCAACCCTATAAGCCTGCGCGTCACTTCGACATCTGCACCACAGGCATCAAGGAGGGCGACTTCACTATGATCTACGGCTTCCCTGGCAACACGCAGGAGTATATCACCTCAGATGCCGTGAAGTATATCGCCGAGACATCTGACCCCACGAAGATAGCACTGCGCACCAAGCGTCTCGACATCATCGGCGCAGCACAGCAGGAGTCCGCAGAGGTACGCATCCAGTATGCTGCCAAGCAGGCCAACATAGACAACGCATGGAAGAAGTGGCAAGGCGAGGTGCTCGGCATCAACCGCCTTGGTACTATTGACAAGAAACTCGCCTACGAGGCACGCTTCCGTAAGGAGAACCCCACAAAGAGCTACCTCCTCGACTCGTTAGCAGCGGCCTACGAGCGTAACATGGAGGGTTACTTCAACTACGAGCTCTTCAACGAGACAATCCGCGGCATCGAGCTCCAGCAAGCAGTGGCCATCGCACTCAGCGATAAGCTCACACCCGAGGAGAGAGCTGCCAAGGCCGAGCTCTTCTACAAGGACTTCCAGGTAGATGTAGACCGTGCGCTTGCAACGGCTATGCTCACGGAGTATGAGACGATGGGCACATATATCTCAGAGGAGCTCAAGTCACTCATCACCCGCCATGGCGGTGCTAAGGAGTATGCCGAGTGGCTCTACAACAATACCGCCCTTGGAACACTTGAGGGCTTTAAGTCGGCCGACATTGCCAACGACCCCATGGCTGAGTTTGTGCGTGCCATCACCCCCATACAGCAGCGTGTTAAGCCCTACGCATACCGCAATCTGAGCAACATCCCCGACATTGAGCGTTGGTTCCGCCCCTACGTCAAGGCGCTCATGGAGTGGGATACAGAGCGTGCCTTCTTCCCCGATGCCAACCTCACGCTGCGCGTAGCATACGGTAAGGTTGCGGGCTATGAGTATGCCGATGGCGAGTACCACTTGCCACAGACAACCATCGAGGGCATCATGGAGAAGGATAACCCCGAGATCTACGACTACAACATACCACAGCGCCTACGCGACGTCTACGCCACTAAGGACTATGGTCGCTGGGGCGTGACCATGAATGGCAAGTATACCGTACCCGTATGCTTCATTGCCACAAACCACACCACTGGAGGTAACTCGGGCTCGCCCGTACTTAATGGCAAGGGCCAACTTATAGGCATCAACTTCGACCGCACATGGCTCTCGACAATGTCCGACATAGAGTTCGACGAGACGCTCTGCCGCAACATCATCTGCGACATACGCTACGTGCTCTTCGTCATCGATAAGATCGGCGGTGCTGAGTGGCTTATCGAGGAGATGGGCATCAAGTAATGCTCTACGCCATTTGTCCAATTATGGGTTGACTGTAACGATAATCAGTCAACCCATAACTTATTTAAACAAATATCAAGAAAAGTATTGGTAAATGGGGAAAATTTTCATACTTTTGCGCTATTAAACGATGACTAAAATGCGGTGTAAACAGCCGTTTTGATAAGCTTTAAAGCGTAACTCGCTGAGGGGGGGGCATTTAGCCCTCTCTCCTCAAGTTGTTTTAAGGAGATTTATTTTTTTAGGCACGC
>JAFUPR010000067.1 GCA_017481145.1 Alistipes sp.
ATAAGTGGCCACTGCTTTAATGCTTTAATGACGGCAGAGATGGCAGGGACTGCAGCGAGGTCGCGTGTTTGGGTTGCGACTTCATGACGCCTTGATTGCTCATTCTGAACGCCTTGATTGTCATTCTGAGTGCCCTGAATGTCATTCTGAGCGGAGCGTTAGCGTAGTCGAAGAATCTGCCCGTATGTGTTGTTATGCTCTTAGATCCTTCGGCTTCACTTCGTTCCGCTCAGGATGACAAATTGGAAGAGAAAAACGTTTCGCTCGGGATGACAAATTGGAAGAGAAAAACGTTTCGCTCGGGATGACAGAGCGGATTTTAGGATAACATGGTGGTGGTCAGGATGACGGCATGGTGGCAGGATGACTGGGTGGATAGTAGAATAACAGGGTAGTGTTCAGTACAGACATCGTGGTCAATTACATAGTGTCCATAGTAACCCATCCCCAGCCGCAAGGCTGGCGCTCTAAAGGAGCGCAACCCACACTGCGAGGGCTACGTGTAGCACAAGGAGTGTGGGAATACCGAAGCGGAACTTTAGGTGTTGCGTCTTATGGTGCAGGAGGTGCATGGCGCTATAAGCCCCAAGGCTGCCGCCGAGGGCTGCAATGAGGAGCAGTCGGCGCTCCGATATGCGGCTATTGCCACGTTTTGCCCGACGTTTGTCGATGCCATAGGCTACAAAGGCGATGACATTCGCAAGGAGCAAATATATGCCGAGGAGGCTAAGCAGGATAGACATGGCGCTACTTCGTGCCCTCGTATGTCACGGGGTATTCGCCGCACATAAACGACATAGACATCGTGTTATCCGTAATGGTGCCCGTAAGTTTAGTTATCGTGAACTTCTCGAAGGGACCGCCCATGGCGTAGGGTACGATGCCATCGCCCGAGAGCGTATATACGTCGCCATCCTTGCTATAATAGCTTACACCCTCGACAACCATATCCAACTTCAGAGGCATACCCGTAGCAAACTTGACATTGTACATGACGAAGTTAAGCTTGCCATCGTCTTGAAGCTCGTAGTCTACCTCCACATCATCCTGGGTGTACATAGTGCCATCGTTCTGGTCGACAGTCATAGTGCCCATATAGCACCTCTTCTCGACAGGCTTGTTGGGGAGGTTGTTGTTATCACCATTCTCACACGCCACAATCATCATGGCGCACATAATCAAAGAGATAAGTTTTTTCATGTTCCTAATTGTTATATGTTAATATTCAGTCTAATGCCTACTTGCAAGGGCTTGCCCTTGGAATAGAACTCCTCGCCTACACTCTTAAAGTAGAAGACGTTATAGTCGGCGTTGGTGAGGTTGCGACCCCATAAGGTGAGCGTCAGGCTCTTCATGCGTAGCGCCACCTGAGCGCCAAGCGTAGAGTAGAAGGGCTGTCGTAGGGTGTTGGCCTCGTTCCAGTATATCGAGCCTATGCCTCGCCAGTCAGCCGTGAGCGTGAGGCTCTGCATCGTGGCATTGTCGAAGTTGAAGGTATATGAGGCGTTTAGCGCTGCGGTATGCTCGGGAGAGTAGGGTATGCGCTTACCTGCATGGTTTGTTGTGCCATCGTCATAGTCGCGGAAGCGAGCATTGGTATAGCCATAGTCGCCACGAACACTAAAACCCTTGTAGTTATACTCCGCGGTGAGCTCCACGCCAAAGCTGCGAGCGCGGGCAGCATTCGACATCATGCGCCCTGTGCTCTTACCCTTGGGCATCACCGTGACCTGCTGGTCGAAGCACTCGATCCAAAACGTAGAGGCATCGATAGAGAGCCCTGCCACGGGGTTTAGATGTGTGCCGAGCTCGAAGTTCCAGCTCGTCTCGGGCTTATAGCGCGTAGCCTCAGCGCTATCGTAGGTGGTGGCACCCACGGCCGTGTCGAGCACGATGCCGAGGTCGGACATCATGTCGTTCATCATCTTGTTTTGCAAGATGTCCGAGAATATCTGCGTGTTGTAGCCTCCCGATTTGTAGCCTCGTGTTATTGTGCCATAGATAGTGCCTATCGACATGTTATACTCGGCTGCTACCTTGGGTAGAACCTCGAAGAAGAGCTGTCGCTCCGAGCCTCGGAACTCGCTATATAAATCCTTAAACTCCGTCATCGTCATGTCGAAGCGGTAGGGTACGGTGGCGTGCGAGAGGTAATCCATGGATGTGTGCTCAAGGTCGAAGCGCACGCCCGCTGTGAGTCTCCAACTACCAATATCGTAGTGCGACTGGTGGTAGAGGGCTGCTCCGTATGTTGGTATGCGGAAGTCGCTGGCGATGACGAAGTTGTCGGTGCCAAAGAGCATGTTATTATTAGGAAAGACGGAGTGTATGCCCTTGTTTATGTTGCCGAGGATAAGGTCGTTGATGCCATCCTCCTTGAACCTCACGGGCGACGACATATCTAACCACTTGGCGAAGATGAAGGCTCCCGAGAGCCACTGCCAGCTGTCGTCGGTGTCGGCATTGCGGATGACGACCTCCTCGGTGATGGCATGCTCGCGCTGCATCTGCTGCATGGTGAACATCGAACGTGGTGAGAAGTCCTGATCGAGGGTCATCGTGTCGTCGAGATATTGGTAGCTCGTGATGCTCGACAGTGTAATCTTATTACCAATATATCGTGCTGCGAAGCCCTCGTTTATCGTTAGGCGCTCGTACCCTGCAGGGTCGTTGTAGGCAACATCCTCGATGGCGCCCGTCGTAGCATCGTAGTGGTGGTAGGCATAGCCTCCCTCGGAGGTATATCCCGCCGTGAGGCTATTGTCTAAGCTCCAGCGACCCTTATTCCACTGTAGGCGTAGACGTAGCGAGGCACTATTGCCACGGTCGCACATCTCGTCGGTGTAGGTGTTGCGGAAGTGGCCACCATCGTGGTTGAAGGCGGCAGCCACGGATATGCCGAGGTTATCCTTGGGGCAGGCGTAGTATGCCGCTGAGGCACGGAAGGAGGTGAGTGTTGAGTACTCGGCCATGGCACGCACACCCTGCCATGACAAGGGCGAGAGTGTCGTGATGTTCATCATACCCCCCGAGGTGTTACGGCCGTAGAGCGTGCCCTGCGGGCCACGTAGTAGTTCCACGCGACGAATATCGTAGAAGTCGAAGTCGTAGAGATTCTTATTCATCATCGGCACACCATCGATGGTGATACCCAAGACAGGCTGGTCTATGCGCGAGCCGAAGCCACGGATGTAGATGGATGATGTTATCGACGAACCATAGTCGGGCTGGTAGAAGTTGGGGGCTATGGCCGTGAGCTCCTTGACGGATGTCACGCCACGCTCCTCGAGCTTAAGCATCGTCATCGTCGTGGTGGATATAGGCATGGCGCGCTCGCCCTCACCCTTTATGGATGCGGTAATCTCCACCTGCTCGATGTCGCGATAGAGCGTGCCTACGGGCTCGTATGCCATGACACGAACCCCGATGAGGAGCAAAAATATGAATAACCATCTTTTCACGGTGCAAAAGTACACCTATTATATAAAAGAAACAACCCTCATTTATGGGGGTTGTTTCAGTGAATAGTTAGTTATTTGTAGCGAGTAGATCGCATTTACTTATTGAGGGGCATCTTATCCAAGCGGCGCTGGTGGCGGCCACCCTCAAACTCGGTGTCGAGCCATACGTTGAGCATATCCAAGGCCTCGTCGTTGGTGATGAAGCGTGCGGGCATGCAGAGCACGTTAGAGTTGTTGTGCTGGCGCGAGAGCTTCGCAATCTCGGGAATCCAGCAGAGAGCCGCACGAACGCTCTGGTGCTTATTCAGCGTCATAGAGATACCCTCGCCCGAACCACAGAGGGCAATGCCACGAGTCAACTCGCCATTGTCGATAGCCTCGCCAAGGGCGTGTGCAAAATCTGGATAGTCGCATGACTCCTCAGAGTATGTGCCGAAGTCCTTAACCTCGAATCCCTTAGTCGAGAGATAGCCTACGAGAAACTCCTTAAGGTCGTAGGCTGCATGGTCACATGCAATACCAATTTTCTTTTCCATAGTGTGTATAGTTTTAGGTTGTTTATTACTCCTTAGATGCACGCTTACGGTCGACCTCCGAGAGGAGTATCTTCCTTAGACGCATAGACTTAGGTGTGACCTCCACGTACTCATCCTCGCGGATATACTCCAGTGCCTCCTCCAGTGAGAATACCACGGGTGGAGCGATGGATGTCTTCTCGTCGGAGCCCGAGGCGCGCATGTTGGTGAGCTGCTTAGCCTTGGTGACATTCACAGTGATATCGTTCGAGCGTGTATGCTCGCCGACAACCTGACCGCAGTAGACCTGTTCCATGGGCGAGATGAAGAACTTGCCTCTATCCTGTAGTTTGTCGATAGAGTAGGCGTAGGCCGTGCCTGTCTCCGAGGCGATGATTGCGCCCGAGGTGCGGTTCTCGATCTCTCCCATCCAGGGCTCGAAGTCCTTGAGACGATGTGTCATGATGGCCTCGCCAGCCGTGGCCGTTATCATCGTCGAGCGTAGGCCTATGATGCCACGTGAGGGTATGAGAAACTCCAGGCGTGTACGCTCGTTTGCCGACTCCATATTTAGGAGTTGTCCCTTGCGGCGTGTGGCAAGCTCAATGACCGTGCCCGCGCAATCGTCGGGGCAGTCGACGGTCATCTCCTCGACGGGCTCGCATTTGACGCCGTCAATCTCCTTGGTGATAACCTTGGGCTGTCCTACTTGTAGCTCGTAGCCCTCGCGACGCATGGTCTCGATAAGCACCGAGAGGTGTAAGACACCGCGACCGTAGACAACGAACGAGTCGGCATTCTGCCCTGGCTCAACACGTAGTGCCAAGTTCTTCTCTAACTCCCTATCTAATCGCTCCTTAATATGGCGTGAGGTAACATACTTGCCGTCCTTGCCGAAGAAGGGCGAGTTGTTAATGGTAAAGAGCATCGACATCGTAGGCTCGTCGATGGCTATAGGTGGCAGTGGCTCGGGCTCGGCGAAGTCGCAGATGGTATCGCCAATCTCGAAGCCCTCGATGCCTACAAGAGCACAAATCTCGCCACACTCCACGCGCTCAGCCTTAGCCTTGCCTAAGCCCTCGAAGACCATGAGGTCCTTAATCTTTGTTTTGAGAAGTGTGCCGTCACGCTTGGCTAACGTCACATTCTGTCCCGCAGTGAGAGCACCACGTGTAACCTTACCTACAGCTATACGTCCTACGTAGGGCGAGTACTCGAGCGATGTGATGAGCATCTGTACCGTGCCGTCGACAACGTCGGGCTCGGGAATCTCGTCTATGATGGCATCCAAGAGGGGTACTATTGAGTCTGTGCGCTCTGAGAGTACATGCGACATCCATCCCTGCTTTGCTGAGCCGTAGATGGTCTTATAGTCGAGTTGCTCTTCTGTAGCTCCGAGTGTAAACATAAGGTCGAATACCTGCTCGTTCACTACCTCAGGACGGCAGTTTTCCTTGTCTACCTTGTTGATGACGACAATGGGTTTCTTGCCCAGCGATAGTGCCTTCTGTAGCACAAAGCGTGTCTGAGGCATCGTTCCCTCAAAAGCATCGACGAGGAGTAATACGCCGTCGCACATGTTGAGCACACGCTCCACCTCACCACCAAAGTCGGCATGGCCAGGGGTGTCTATAATGTTGATTTTGAAATCTTTGTAGATGACCGATACGTTCTTCGAGAGTATGGTTATGCCTCGCTCGCGCTCGATATCGTTATTATCCATGATGAGGTCGCCGCCTGTGTGTTCGTTCTCACGTACAAGATTACCCTGCATAATCATCTTGTCAACAAGTGTTGTCTTACCGTGGTCTACGTGGGCGATAATTGCAATGTTGCGTAACTTTCGCATATTCCCTTCTAAAATTTTATATGCGACAAAGGTACGAAAAAATATACAAGAATATTCTAAGAAGCTGTTTAAATTTGTTCGCGAAATTATTTTATAATCTGTTTTGTGGCTATTTTCATGTGTGATTTGAGGCGCATAGGGGGTCTTATGTAACGAAAATCAGACGTGAAAAGAGCTGTAAACAGTATAAAAGAAAGAGATAAATAAATTTTAAACAGCTTCTAAGATGAGTGGAAAATTTAGTGATAGAACTTTGTCAAACGGGAGATGGAATTATTGAGCAATAGAAGGATGCTTATTTAGTGCCGATAAAGAGATTTGGCTGAATGGGATATACTTTAAAGTATGTCCCATTCAGCCAAATGATTAAGAGGTCGCAGATAACCCATTATCACAAGAAATTACTGGTGCTCGGGGCGAAGTAAGTCCTGCACAACCTTAACAGGTGAGAAGGTGGTGATGGGAATCTCTACGAAGAGGGTGTTCCAGTTGGCCATAGCACCATTCCAGAGGCCTGGGAGCTCCTGGGCGCGTAGCTCGCGGCCGCCTGCTGACTTCGACGATATAAATCCCGTCTTGGGATCGGTGTACTTCGTAAGGTCGTACTTAGTGCCGTCGTAGCGCTGCACACCGCAAACGAGGTCTACGGGGTTGAAGTGTGTAGCCTCCTTCATTAGGTGCATATCCTCCTTGGCTATCTGGCTCGACTCGGAAATCTGCAACTGCTCGCGACCCTCGTCATCACGTACCCAGAAGGGACCGCCACCTGGCTCGCCCTCGTTCTTGACCATGCCACACAGGCGTATGGGACGGTCGAGTGTTGCGATTATTAGTTCGCGCGATGCTCCCTCGGGGAGCTTGCAACATAGCTCGTCGCGGAGGAA
>JAFUPR010000068.1 GCA_017481145.1 Alistipes sp.
AGCATTTTAAGGACTTTGTCAAGTGGTATCTTTTTCTTCAAAGTAACGAGGGGAAAGCTGCGAAAAAATAGGGCGAGAAATTCTGCATCTCTCGCCCTTAATTTAGATGTCAAAAAGCGCCACTTTTTGCATCATTACCCGAATTGGGCACTTATGAAGTGACCCCAAAAGTTTTTTGTCCAAACTTTTGGGGTCACTTCATAAACGTACGTCCCATTATCGGGATTTTTTGTTAGGGGCCGTATTCGACCCCCTTATCACAAGAAATTACCTTTTGGTTTTGTAGGCAGCGCGGTAAGACCCTCGTGCCATCTTCTGAAGCTTGTTCTTTATGAGATTGCGACGCAGCGGTGCAAGGTGGTCCGTGAAGACCATGCCCTCGATGTGGTCGTACTCATGCTGTATGACACGCGCGGGCTTACCCGTAAACTCCTCGTCGTGCTCGACGAAGTTTTCATCTAAGTAGCGCATGCGTATGGTGACGGGACGGCGCACGTTCTCGTGGAGACCAGGGAGCGATAGGCAGCCCTCCTCAAAGAGGGCTGTCTCCTCCGACTCCTCGTATATCTCGGGGTTGATGAACACCTTACGGTAGTCAGCGAGAGTGGGGTCATCCTCGCCCCAGGGGGTGCAGTCGACAATGAAGAGACGTATGTTCTTGCCTATCTGCGGAGCGGCAAGACCCACACCCTCAGCCTCGGCGAGCGTGGTCCACATATCGTCTATAAGCTTCTTAAGCTCAGGGTAATCGGGTGTTATATCCACTGATTCGTTGCGCAGAATCTGCGACCCATAAATAACTATAGGATAGATCATAACTCTATATATATTCTTTAATCGTTACATGCCTTTTGATGCCATATAGTCCTGCAAGATTATGGCTGCTGACACCTTATCCACGAGGCTCTTGTCGCGGCGCGCCATCTTACCTATGCCGCTCTCGCGTATGGTGCGCTGCGCAAGCACCGAGGTGAAACGTTCATCGTATGCGACAACCACCTTCTCGGGATAGGCGTGGCGCAGGCGACCAATAAGCGGCTCCACATAGCGCATAGTATCCGACGGCTGGCCATTCATCTGGCGCGGGTAGCCCACGACGATTGTCGATACCTGCTCGCGCATGAAGTAGTCGGACAGGTAGCACTCGAGCTGCTTGGTATCGACGGTCTCCAACGGCGAGGCAATGATACCTAAGGGGTCGGTGACAGCCAACCCCGTGCGCTTCGTGCCGTAGTCTATGGCAATAAGGCGAGCCATGAAACCTTAGGCCTTAACCTTTGCAAGAAGATGACGCAGTGCCACCTTACCATCTACGAGCTTGTACAAGTCGTCGATAGCTACGCGCTCCTGAAGCATCGTGTCGCGGTGACGAACAGTGACAGTACGGTCCTCCAATGTCTGGTGGTCGATAGTGACGCAGAAGGGTGTACCGATAGCATCCTGACGACGGTAACGCTTGCCGATAGAGTCCTTCTCGTCGTATGCCACATTGTAGTCGAAGCGGAGCATGTCGATAATCTCGCGAGCAACCTCTGGAAGACCATCCTTCTTAACAAGAGGCATAACAGCCACCTTCGTAGGCGCAAGAGGTGCGGGTATGCGTAGTACTACGCGCTCCTCGCCATTCTCCAACTTCTCCTCGCAGTATGCTGCCGACATTATCTGCAAGAACATACGGTCAACGCCGATAGATGTCTCAACAACGTATGGCACATAGCTCTCACCACGCTCAGGGTCGAAATATTGTATCTTCTTACCCGAGAACTCCTGATGACGGCCGAGGTCGAAGTCCGTACGCGAGTGGATGCCCTCAACCTCCTTGAAGCCGAAGGGGAAGTTATACTCAACGTCGGTTGCAGCGTTAGCGTAGTGAGCCAATTTGTCATGGTCGTGGAAGCGATAGTTATCGTCACCGAAGCCGAGGGCGCGGTGCCATGCCATACGCGTATTCTTCCACTTATTCCACCACTCCATCTCGGTACCAGGCTGCACGAAGAACTGCATCTCCATCTGCTCGAACTCGCGCATACGGAAGATAAACTGACGAGCAACAATCTCGTTACGGAAGGCCTTACCTATCTGAGCAATACCGAATGGCAGCTTCATACGTCCAGTCTTCTGCACATTGAGGTAGTTGACGAAGAGACCCTGCGCCGTCTCGGGACGAAGGTAGATGGTGCTAGCAC
>JAFUPR010000008.1 GCA_017481145.1 Alistipes sp.
ATTTTAAGGACTTTGTCAAGTGGTATCTTTTTCTTCAAAGTAACGAGGGGAAAGCTGCGAAAAAATAGGGCGAGAAATTCTGCATCTCTCGCCCTTAATTTAGATGTCAAAAAGCGCCACTTTTTGCATCATTACCTAAAAATATAGAGCCATCTGCATTTGTGGATGGCTCTATATTTTTTGTCTATATCTCTATCGACTACAAGAAACGCATAGTGCGGTTACTCTCCGTGGCGCGTGTCTCGGCGAGGTTGTCGGGGAGTGTCGTGCGTACGTATACAGATACGTCGTTGCTATTCTCCGTATTTGTCCATGTCATCACGTCACCATCGAGTGTCACGCTGTAGCTCGCACTCCACGCATAGCCATCGCTATAGGTGCCGCTGATTACGTCGCCATTGAGCGTGGCGGTGCTGTGATACGTGCTCCACTCGTAGCTGTCGATACGCTGCCATAGGGTTATGCTGCCCTCGGCTGTGATATCCATATATACGCCGAAGTCGGGCGTCGTGCCGTGCCACTCATGGAGCCTCCATGTGCCCGCCATGGTCGTAGGTAGCTCATTATCCTCGAAGAGCACGTTTAATGCTGCCATCGGCTGTATGGTGTTACGCTCAATCTCCACACGATTAGTGGTGCTCTGCACAAACTCGCGCCCCTGGTTGTCTGTAACCGTTATTTTGAGACCCTCGCTGAAGGTCATAGGTGGAAGTACCAAGTAGAAGGGCGTGGGCGTTGTGTCGCTATTGCTGAGGACTACGCCCGTGCCGCAGTCGAGCGTAAGCGCTGTCGCTGCCGTGCTATTCATCGTCATCGTGGGTAGCCCCATGGTGTTCATCACGAGCGTAGCGCTACCAGCCAAGGGTTCCGCGAGGCTGCCCTCGAGCTTGATGCTGCTCACGGTCACATCCTCGCCATAGAGCTGCAGCTTGAGATAGCCACCGCAGTTCTTGAAGCTGAGGTTGTGGTCTGTGGTTGATGTTGTCATAGCCATCATCACGTTAGCTTCGCGACCAAACGACGTCTCTGCATACTCCTGCGTGGTGGCCGTAGTGAGGCTCGCTGTGCCATCGGCGGTGAGCAATGTTGTCGCTACGTAGGGGTATATGGCATAGTTGCGGTCGAGGGTAGCACCATCGTTAGTGCCATCGTCAGCCTTAGTGAACGTGCCATTCACGTCGCCCGTAGCGCCATCGAAGGTGTAACGTAGGTTGTCGGCCGTCAATGCGAAGAACGATATAGCATCGCCCGCATGCCAGTGAAGATGTAGCTCCGTGTCGATATATAGACGTGTGTCAGGCTGCTCGAAAGAGGCATATAGATGCTTAGGAACAGTAGGTGTCACTGGCAGGGTGCTTCTCTCCTTGTTACATGCGGCCATAGCCACAATTGTAAGCGTAAATAGAAATCTTCTCATAGCAATCGTAATTATAACCATCCATCATTCTCTGCAATGCGTCCCTTAACTACGAGCATAAACTCGCGGCTTGTCTCCATGCCACCCATGGCCTCACCGCCTATGGCATCGCCACCGACGATAGCCTTGACGGTCATACGCGCCGTGCCCGTATTTGCGCACTTGATGCGTAGATAACCGTCGCTGTCGACGTATGGCGCTGTGGTAATGCCGAGCGAGGTCATATCCTCCGCCGAGATTATCACATCGGTGTAGGTTAGCTTCTCGGAGCCACCGCCAAAGTGGTTGTCTAACGAGAGCTTAGCCTCAGCGCCTGCGCTAAAGTAGAGACATGCCGTGCCCTCAATCTGCATAAGAAGCAGATGGGCGTCAATATATCCCGAGCCCAACTTGCCAGCACGCTCCGTTAGGTCTATCTCTGTTTGGGTTACTATATCCACCTTTGTGCCTACCTGATATTTGTCGATGTCGTGGACAGAGCTTAGTATGAGGCTCTTGAATTCGTCAAGCGTGAAGCTGTAGCCCTTCTGCAAGGCATACGATAGGCCCAAGGCTGCACATCCAGACACGTGGGGTGCTGCCATTGATGTGCCCTTATCGTAATCATAGCCGTAAGAGCTAAGTGTCGTAGAACAAATAGCCGTAGACCAGCCATAGTTGCCTACAATGTTCTTCTCGCCACCTGGGGCACATATATTTACACCGTCACCATAGTTGGTATAGTATCCTGCCAAGTAGTCGGGACCCATAGCCGAAACACATATATGGTTGTAGTATGCACCTGGGTAGGAGGGCATGCTGCTACTATCATTACCAGCAGCAAATATCACCACGCCACCATCAATGAGACCCTCGATGCCAGCGTTCCTCTCGAAGTAACTAAAGGCATCCGTCATCGCCGAGAGATACCTGTTGAAGTCCGCATCGCTCTTATAGCTTCCCGAGGTGTATGCCCACGAGTTGTTCATAATGACAGCACCATTATTAGTCGCATAGTATATAGCGCTAATAATATTAGAGGCATTCGCGGCCTTGCCATTTTGGTATATCTGACACGACATTATACGGCAACCATCGTTATTACCCGAGCCACCAGCGATGCCTGATACGCAGTAGCCATTGTTGTTTACAGCAGCGATTGTTCCTGCTACATGCGAGCCGTGAGAATCGGGAACAATCTTGCCATTATAGTCATAGAAGTTGTAGCCGTAGATGTCGTCAACATAGCCGTTCTCATCGTCGTCAATACCGAGCATGCCATTCTTCTCTGCCTCATTCACCCACATATTGGCTGCAAGGTCCTGATGCTCGTAGTAGACACCACCGTCAAGCACGGCAATAACGATACGAGGGTCGCCCGTGCAGTATTTCCATGCCTCGAAGAGGTTGATATCTGCCCCCGCAACCTGATGTTCGGGATAATTTTCTAACATATACGTGTTGTCATAGTTCCACATATAGGGTAGCTCGGGGTCGTTGAATGGCATATTCAAGGTGGCATCCTCGCTACGTGTCATAGTCCGAGGCATCACCACCGTCTCCGAGGCGATAGGCTCGACCAAGGCGTTATACTCGACAACGCGCACGCGACTATCTTGTGCCACATGCTTGGCGATAGCCTCAATATCGGCGCTCTCGTCGAAGTGTAGCACCCACCAACGGTAGATACCCTCGCTCTGCAACTCCTGCTCCGAGGCCTTGCCAACAGGTACAAGAGGGCGGACACTTATATCTATGCCCCCGTACTCCACAGCAAAGTCACACTCGTAGTTGTACAACTTGACAAGCAAAGAACCCTTGTCTGCGCCATTAGGTGTGTTTATTATCTTCGATGCAGCACCCATAGGGCGGCCAACATCGTTGATGTTGTCTGTAACGCATGACACCGTAAGTAGTGCAAGTGCCACTATAAATAGTCGTCTGTTCATCTTCGGTATGTTTTGTTATAGGAAGCGTGGCGATGAGGTCCTTGTGGTTGCTTGTGATGCTACTCCGATGTCTTCGGGAAGCTCCGCGCGGGTGTAGACCGATATGTCGGTAGCGTCGGTCGTATCGGTCCATGTCATCGTATCGTCAGCAACAGCTACATGGTACGAAGTTCCCCACATCGTGCCGTCGGTGTACTCGCCACGGATGGTGTCATTCTCGTATTCCACGACGCTGTAGTACAGCTCCCATAGGCGGCTGTCAATCTTCTGCCATAGCGTCACAACACCATCCTCGCTTATCGATAGATAGACATCGAACGAGGGCTCAGCACCGCGCCACTGTGTTAGCTGCCAGCTGCCAGCAATGGCCGTAGTGTCGGCATATCCACCCTCAGGAGGTGTTGGTGGCGTAGGCGTGTCGTTCTGGGGAATTGTTATGGTTGCCACCTCCGACATGCGCAGTTTTTTCATGGCGCCAGCCACAACAATAGCAGTAACCTCATATTCAGCCCCCGTTTCTAAGGTTGTAAGTGCAATGGATAGACTCATGCCACGCTCGGTTGCCTCTGCCTCAACTTTGTTGCTCCAGTCATCACTACCCACCTTTCGATAGTAGACGTAGTATTCAGAGTAGAGGTATGTAGGCAGATAGATGCCATCGTAGTATACCTTGACACTCTCGACATCCACATTAAGCATATCTCCGCTGATGCCAAGCTCAGGTGTCGATATATCGGCCGTAATCACTGCATAGTCGGTCTTAAACTGCACATCGTCGGTGGTAATCGCCACAAGAGTCTCATCCTTAGGAGCGATGGTCACGCGATATAGATAATCTCTATTCTCCTCAAGATAGTCAGCACCATTGGCTGGGATAGCAACGTCCACAGAGCCATTCTGAAGCTCTATGCCGTCAATCTCGGTAGCCACCCACTCCATGCCCTCGGATAGCAATCGAGCGTACTCGACCGTTAGACTCTTAATGTCTTGCGGCTCATTGTCAAAAAGATATGCTACGTTCGTTAGCTTGATGGTGGCCGTGAGACCCTTAGCCTCAACCTCGCCATCGCAAGTAATGGAGTATGTGGGTTTGTATTCCTTGGTTGTGAAGAGGATACCCTCGCTCGACTTGATGCCGTGCTCGGGATGCGAGAGGACGATATGTGCTAAATATTCGGTCTCGGGCTTAAGAGCCTCAAGCTCGAATGTTACCTTGTTGCCCTCGCTGCGATACCCCGTGATGGTAGTAACATCGCTATAGCTCATGCCTGACTGGGGTATTCGATACTCGAGTCTGAACGAGGCGTTCGTGCTACGTTCCCCATCAACGGTAACGTATGGTATGTCGGCAGTTATGGTGGCGCTCTTGGCCTTAGTCTCGACCTCGACTTCTCCGAAATTATACTTCACAACGGGAGATGTCGGTGTTAGCTCGCACGATGTAAAAAGCACCGCAGCCAAGCATAGTATAGATAGAATCTTCTTCATAGCATCACTAATTACTAATTACTAATTACTCACTACTAATTGTCCTAAAGCCAACCGCCATTATCGGCCACCGAGCCACGCACGACAACCTCAAATTCGCGCTCTACGATCATGCCTCCAATCATGTCGTTACCACCAGGGAAGTCGCCACCAACGATGGCGCTAACCTTGATGCGGCCTGTGCCAGGCTTCGTACACTCTATGCGCAACAGGCCATTATCAATTCTGGGCGTTGTCGTTATGCCTAAGGTCTCGCGCACCTCGTCCGACACCTCGCAGCCGTTGTATTTAAGTTCGTTAGAGCTGCCACCGAAGAACTCGTCGAGCGAGAGCATCGAGGTCTCGTTAGTCCTAAAGTACAGACATGGCGTGCCATCGAGCTGCATGAGGAGTTTGTGGGCGTCGATATTGCCCGAGCCGAGCTTGCCCGCATAGGGGGCGAGGTCCATATCATAGTATATACCCTGCTCGTAGTCGAAGCAACGCTTCGTGCCCACCTGATAGGAGTTGATATCAATCGTCGAGGTGAGTATGAGGTTGCGAAGCTCGTCGTTGGTAAGCGTATAACCCTGCTTTAAAGCATACGAGAGTGCTAAGGCTGCGCAGCCCGTGACATGGGGTGTTGCCATCGATGTACCCTGCATATACTCGACGCCATATTTCGGATCGGTAGAGGTCGACTCGATGCAGAGTACTGCTCCGTAGTTTGCGTCGCCTCCTGGGGCTGCAATGTTACAGCCTGGGCCGTAGTTGGTGTAGAAGGCGGCGGTATAGTCTGACGACATGGCTGTCACGCTTATATATCTATTGTATGCCGCAGGATATGCCGACTCGGGGAATGTCTCGTTGCCCGCAGCGAAGATGGCTAAGCCACCCTCCATAACACCCTCCAAGCCAGCGTTCTCCTCGAAGTAGTCGATGGCGGCATGGAGTGTAGAGTCCCACTTTTCGAACTCTTTATCCGATCTATAGCCTCCAGGATCATAACCCCACGAGTTGTTAGCGATGACAGCGCCATTATCCGCAGCATACATGAAGGCCTGAGCCAACTGGTGGCTATAACAACCCTCATCACCGTTGAATATCTGTATTGACATGAGACGTACACCATCACCTTTGCCCGTACCTCCAGCGATGCCACACACGGCATAGCCGTTGTTGTTTACGGCCGATATAGTTCCAGCCACATGTGTGCCGTGAGAGTCGGCGACAATCTCGCCCTTGTCGTGAACGAAGTTATAGCCATGAATATCGTCGATGAAGCCGTTGTTGTCGTCGTCGACACCTTCGATACCATTCCTCTCTGCCTCGTTGACCCACATGTTATCCTCCAAGTCTGCGTGGTCGGTCATAATACCTCCATCTATCACCGCTACAATCACACGGTTGTCGCCAGCGGTATACTTCCAGGCGTTGAGGAGGTTGATGTCGGCGCCCGCAAGACATAGGCTTGGTATGTCGGCATAGTCGCTCAGTGAGCCATCGTTGTGGTAGTGCCACTGGTATGGTAGCTCGGGGTCATTGAACGGGAGTGTCGTCGCACGCGTAGTCTCGCATCGAGTTGTGGGCATCGCCACACTCTGTCCCGCGATGCGCTTTATGGGGAGGTCGAACTCCACATACTCGACATTGTCGCAGGCGGCAATACGCTCGGCAACACCGCGAAGATCGAGGCTCTCGTCGAACGTCACAAGCTGCCAGCGTGCCATATCCTGGCTCTTAGTACCGCGGAACAAAGGCTCAACATCTAAGCTAAGACCCTCGATGCTAAGTTCCTGTCCACCCTCCGCGAGGCATACCATAAGGCGACCTGCCGCAGCATTCTCGCCCCAGTTGCGGATCTTCCCACTATGCCTATCCTCTGTGGGAAGATCGCCTAAATTATCATTCACGCATGCCACTGATAGCAGTGTGATGATTGCTGGTAATAGAAATCTCTTCATAAGTATAAAATTATACATCTCGAATAGTGTTTTGCTGGCCACAAATATACTAAAAAAAGCGAAAGAGGCTGAATAAAAAGTGTATTTTGTCGTTTTGCTTGCCCTCAAAATGCTCATTTACGTTCAGTAAACTCCGCTTTTTCGGGCTTCGCAGGCCTAAAACTACGTCTTTTTATTCAACCTCTTAAACAATTGGGAGCGACTAAATTACTTTTTAGTCACTCCCTTTCACTTCTAATATATTAATGCACGCCGTTTTGTTAGAAAGTACCCAGCTTAAAGACTATCTTGTTGCAGTATAGCTCCCCAGCCTTTAGCTCGATAGAGGGGAAGTGGGGGTGGTGTACTGCGTCGCTTAGTCCCTGACACTCGATAGCTACTCCAGCGTAGTCCTGATAGTATTTGTCCGACTTAGTCTTAGGACAGCCACCAGCAAGCCAGTTGCCCGTATATAGCACCGCAGCGGGCTGCGACGAGAGAATAGTCACCTTACGACCTGTGGCCTGGCAGCGTAGCTCGCCAACCTCCTGGAGGATGTTCTTCTGCCAGCCATCGACCTTGAAGCAATGGTCGTAGCCACGGAAGTTGCGTATGTTGTTAAACTCCGAGTCTATCTCGCGGCCGAACTCGCGCCATGAGGTGAAGTCTAAAGCCGTGCCCTTGACATCAAGGAGCTTGCCTGTAGGTATCTGCACCACGTCCATCTCAAGCACCTCCGACGAGTTTAGCCTCAGCTCGTGGTCGAGGATTGTCTTATCCGAGCCCTCGCCGTGGAGATTCCAGTAGAGGTGGTTGGTGAGGTTGCAAACCGTATTCTTCGTAGACTTTGCCACGTAGGTAATCTCGAGGTTATCCTCGTCGTCGAAGTCGTAGATGGCCTCCACAACAAGCTCGCCAGGGTAGCCCTGCTCCATATCTTCGGAGATGTAGCTGAATACCACGCGGTTGGTCTCTACTCTGCCTTCCCAGTAGCGGTTGGCAAAGCCCTTAGTGCCACCATGCAGGTGGTTAGGACCATTGTTAACCTCGAGGCGGTACTCTACGCCATCAACGACCATCTGTCCGCGGGCGATACGTCCTGCCACGCGACCTACGCTCTTGCCACTTGCTGCGCCATCGCCGAAGTAGCTCATGGCATCCTTATATCCGAGAGCCACATCGTCAATGTTACCCTCGCGGTCGGCAAACTTAACGCCCACGATGGCTGCACCCACGTTACATAGCTGTACCTCCGAGCCACGGCTATTGCGCATGGTGTAGAGGATGATACCCTCGCCCTCGGGCGTCGAGCCCCAAATGTGCTGTAAGATCTCCATTACTCCACAGGTGTTACGTTAGCAATAAGGTTGTCTATACGCTTCAAGCACTCGGCCTTGCCCAAAAACTCCGTCACGTCGAACATGCCTGGGCCCTTGCCAGCGCCCACCAGCGCCAAGCGCAGCGTGTTCATCACCTGACCCAAGGCGTAGCCCTCGGCTTCAATCCATGCACGCACGATGGCCTCGGTGTTCTCCTTAGAAAAGTCTTCGATGCCCTCCAATACACCGCGAAGCTTACCTAACATAGTGGGGTTGTCGCCCTTCCACTGCTTCTTCGTAAGCTTCTCCTCATACTCCGTGGGGGCTACGAAGAAGAACGATGTGAGATCCCAGATGTCGGTGGTGAGCGTCATGCGCTCCTTCATGATGCCCGCAGCCTTGCCCGCAAGTAGGTCGCTTGTCTCCACGCCGTGAGCCTTGAGTATGGGCTGGGCTATGGGGGCAAGCTCCTGGTCGGTGAGCTTGTGCATATACTGGGCGTTGAACCACTTAGCCTTGTTGGGCTGGAAACGTGCTCCCGACTTAGACACGCGGTCGAGCGAGAAGAGCTCGACGAGCTCCGCCATGGAGAATATCTCCTCGTCGTTGCCTGGGTTCCAGCCCAAGAGCGACAACAAGTCGTTG
>JAFUPR010000069.1 GCA_017481145.1 Alistipes sp.
TACCTCGTTCTTGAACTTTCCGCATAAACTTTTTATTCTTAGCGGATTATGAGATTATTCCAAATATAGTACTTATTCTTGATTTGCGACAGCCCAACAACCTGAAATATCCGCTGACCCGGAAAGGGGTACTTTCAGGGGATTTGTCTTACGGACCAAAAACAAGAAAACCTCTCTGAAACAGCGTTTCAAAGAGGTTTTTCGTTACTTTGTCCCTTTCATTTTGGACTCTTGGAGCGGAAAACGAGACTCGAACTCGCGACCCCAACCTTGGCAAGGTTGTGCTCTACCAACTGAGCTATTTCCGCAGTACTAACATCTTAAATTTACGACTACAACCTTTCGATTGCGAGTGCAAAGGTACACCAAAATTTCTAATCTGCAAATTTTTTCGCGATTTTTTTTGAAAAAAGTTAAACTTTTTTTTCTGAGCCCTCGCCAATCTTTATCTGCTGGCGCACAGACTCCTCATGTATCGCACTGAAAATCTGATGTATAAATGTACGCGACAGGCTCATCATCTCGGCGCGGGCCTCGGCCGCAAGTAGCAAATCATTATAGCGATCGTGCTGCACAATGGCCATGCCGTGCTCCCTTTTATACTCGCCAATCTCGCACGCCACGCCCATACGCTCGGATAAAAGTTCGATAATGCGGCTATCTATCGTATCGATATGCAAGCGGTAGTCCGCAAGGGCGTCATCTGTCGCGGGCGTGCGGTGCATCCTCAGGGTGCTGAGCATCTCACCGAGCGCTACGGGTGTCACCTGCTGCTTGGCGTCACTCAGTGCCCTGTCGGGTTGAACATGGCTCTCGATCATAAGTCCTGCAAAGCCTATATCGAGTGCCTGCTGTGCGAGCTGTGCGACCATATCGCGACGACCACCTATATGACTGGGGTCTGATAGTATCGTGAGCGTAGGTATGCGACGGTGCAGCTCTATGGGCACCGACCAGTGTGGCGCGTTGCGATAGGGCGTTGTCTCGTGCGTACCGAAGCCACGATGTACAGCAGCAAGACGGCGCACACCACTATTATATATGCGCTCAATAGCACCAATCCACAGGTCGACGTCGGGGATTACGGGGTTTTTCACTATCACGGCAGTATCCACGCCACGCAGAGCATCGGCTATCTGCTGCGTAGCAAAGGGATTTGTCGTCGTACGCGCGCCTATCCACACGCCATCGACGCCAGCACATAGTGCCTCGTCGAGGTGCTCGGGTGTCGCCACCTCGGTTACCACCTTGAGCCCAAGACTCTCCTTCACCTCGTGTAGCCATGCCAACGCCTCGGCACCACGCCCCTCAAACGAGCCCGGCTTCGTGCGTGGCTTCCACACGCCAGCGCGGTATATCTTCACGCCAGCATCTGCCACACCGCGGGCTGTCGCAAGCACCTGCTCACGACTCTCGGCACTGCATGGCCCCGCTATAATTATAGGCTCAGCACTGCACTCTTCAAAGAGGGCTCTAAGGTCGTTCATCGCACGTCGGTTTACTCCTCGACGATAGTCACCGAGAGGATAAGATCACCAGGGCGTATGTCGTCGATAACATCCAACCCCTCCACTACCTTGCCAAAGCATGTATGTACGCCGTCGAGGTGCTGCGTGTTCATACGGTTGTGGCAGATGAAGAACTGCGAGCCGCCAGTGTTGGGGCCACGATGTGCCATCGAGAGCACACCACGGTCGTGATACTGACGCTCGGCACGTGTCTCACATGGTATAGTGTATCCTGGACCTCCCGTGCCATCACCCTTGGGGCAGCCACCCTGAATTACAAAGTCGGGAATCACGCGGTGGAATGTCAGGGCATCGTAGAAGTGGTTTTCGGCGAGCTTCACAAAGTTGGCAACGGCGATGGGCGTCTCCTTTTCGTAGAGTTCAGCCTTCATGTCGCCTTTCTCGGTAGATATTAACGCATATTTCATAGTCTTGATATTTTGTATTTCATCGTTACGATGGCAAAGGTATAAAAAAAGTAGGAACACTACAACACGTGAGACCTCGTTGGGTGCAAAACATGGCTGTAATAGATCAGCAGCGATATATAATTTTTATATCTACCATATTTGTATGTCCACTATGTGCGAGTGTTGCTCGTGCAGAAAATAATTATTAACTTTGCAGTAGCTGTATAAGTACGATACAAATAGGAGGTTTGTCTTATGAATAAAGCATACAGAAATAAGGTCCTTGGATCAATGATTGGCGGAGCAATTGGTGATGCTCTTGGATATCCAGTTGAATTTATAAGCTACGAACAGATTCTTCGTAAGTATGGAGGCAAAGGCATCACACGTTACGAGTTAAACAATCATGGTGTCGCGGAGATTTCCGATGATACACAGATGAGCCTATTCACAGCAAATGGAGTATTATACTGTTTTACCAGATACGAGACTTATGGGGGTTTAGGAGCCAGCCCTGCAGATTATATACGAAATTCGTATATCGAGTGGCTGCAGACACAAACAGGCGAGATAGACTATACCGAGTGGCACTTCAACTGGATTCGAGATATAAAAGAACTTCACGCTAATCGTGCCCCAGGAAAAACTTGTTTGACTGCAATACAAGACATGGCTAATCATAAAGAAGTTGTCAACAACAGCAAGGGGTGCGGTGGAATAATGAGGGTTGCTCCTTTTGCTCTGTATACCGCGAATCCTGCATACACCAATCTCTCACATGCCGACATTGTGACATATACCCGAGAGGCGGGTAAGATAGCTGCATTAACCCACAAGCATCCTCTTGGTTACATCCCAGCCGCCTTCTTGTCGGCGTTGATACAGCGCCTTATGCCATATTCGTATATTAACTCCTATCAATTATGTCAATGTATTAGGAGTTGTATCACGATAATAGCAGAGATATACCCTGAGCATCAATCCGCGGTAGACGATATTAATAAGCTTGTAAATAAGGCTATAACATTGTCTATAGGCGACAGGAGTGATGCTGAGGCTATTGCCGAGCTGGGTGAAGGCTGGGTTGCCGAGGAGACCTTGGCTATTGCCCTATATTGCGTCTTGAAGTATTATGATGATTTCGAGAAGGCCATAGTAGCATCTGTGAACCACTCTGGCGATAGCGATTCTACGGGGGCTGTGACAGGTAATATATTAGGTGCTCTATTGGGCTATGACGCTATCCCCGACCATTATAAAGAGAATCTCGAGCTAAGATGGCTTATTGAGGAGATTGCCGAGGACTTGGCAGCAGGTGTTCCTAAGGATATTCGGACGGAGAAGTCACAACGCTGGTTAAGAAAGTATGTTGAGCTGGTAGATAGAGATTGTACTCCAATACGAAACTCATACCGCGTACACGACGAGCTAAACATCTTTGCTGGCGAATATCCTGGGGATAAGGATGCGAATATGTGCAAGATAAAGGTGCAGGATAATCATTGTTGGTCTAAGATCAGACACTTTTTCGACTTAACTTGCGAAGGTGAGCTTGCTCCATACGCCCATTTCTTAAAGAACAACAAATGTCATCGGAGGTTCCCCATACCTGACTGTGGCGTGCCCAACACCACTGCCGATGTGGCAAGATTGTGCCAAGAGATAATATACCTTGGTCAGCATGGCGAGTGGAGATATGACAGCATCTATATACATTGTTGGGGCGGTGTCGGAAGGACAGGAACCATTGTTGCCTGCCTCTATGCATACCTCATGAGGGATAAAGGCTTGAGTAGCGAGGAGATATATTCAAGGTCGATGCAACAACTACAAGAGGCTTTTTCACGATGTCCTAAATCGAAATTTAGAAAGAGCCCCGAAAATAATATGCAGCGAGAGTTTGTTCGCAAGTTTATCGAGAATGAGTGCGTGTAGTTTTAGAGGCCATTTAAATTTATGACATTACACTAAATAAAAGACACGACCCCACAGAATCCCGCGGGGTCGTAATCATCTGATTAATAACAATGTAAGCTCCTACATTCTCTAATTATTTAAGCATAGCCTTAACCTCCTCGGCAACGGTCTTGCCGTTATAGCCAAACTTCTCGTCGAGAACCTTGAAGGGGGCTGAGTAACCGAAGTGGTCGAAGCCGTGGATGAAGCCCTCATCGCCAACGAGGCCGCGGAGGTTCATCGACAGACCCGAGGTCATGCCATAGCGTGGCAGTGTACCAAGCACAGCCTCCTGATACTCCTTAGGCTGGTCGCGGAACAAGCCCTCGCTCGGGATAGAGACAACACGTGTGGCGATGCCCTCCTTAGCGAGCTCCTCGGCACCCTCGACGAGTGTCGACACCTCAGAGCCTGTGGCTACGAGCGTAACCTTAGCGTTGGGAGCCTCCATAACTACATAGCCACCACGCTCCGCCTGCATAGCCTCCTCGCGACGCGAAGCACCACCGAGGGCGGGCAACGACTTGATATTCTGGCGCGAGAGGATAAGAGCCACAGGGCGCTTCTCCTCCAGGGCCATCTTCCACGCTGCGATGGTCTCCTCCGAGTCGGCAGGACGCAGCACGAGCATTGAGCGCTCACCCGAGTGGTTGCGCACCTGCTCCATCAGGCGGATTTGAATCTCATGCTCCACGGGCTCGTGCGTAGGACCATCCTCACCCACGCGGAATGAGTCGTGTGTCCAGATATAGACAACATGCTGACGCATGAGTGCCGACAGACGCACTGCGGGCTTCATGTAATCCGAGAATACGAAGAACGTACCACATGCGGGGATGATACCGCCATGCAGAGCCATACCGTTCATCACGCATGCCATAGTGAGCTCGGCAACACCCGCCTGGAAGAAGTTACCCGTAAAGTCACCCTTAGTGAAGGCCTTGGTCTTCTTGAGGAAGCCGTCGGTCTTATCCGAGTTAGAGAGGTCGGCAGATGCTACGATCATATTCTCCACATGCTCAGCGAAGTAGCCGAGCATCGTTGCTGACGCAGCACGTGTCGCCTGGTCGGGCTTAAGTTCAATCTTCGAGTAGTCAATCTCGGGGAGCTTGCCAGAGTAGAAGTTATCCATCTTCTCTGCAAGGGCGGGATTCTCCTTGCGCCATGCTGCCTCCTTCGCCTGCATCTCCTTAGCCCAAGCACGCAACTCCTCGCGGCGCTGGACGTATATCTCCTTCGACTCCTCGAATACAGCAAAGGGCTCGTCGGGGTTACCGCCGAGGTTTGTGATGGTAGCAGCAATATCTGCACCCGCAGCCGTGAGAGGCTGACCGTGAGTAGACACCTGGTTCTCAAAGCTTGTGCCGTCGGCCTTACGAGCGCCATAACCCATCGTTGTCTTGCCGATGATAAGCGTGGGACGCTCGGTCTCGGCATTTGCAGCCTTCAGCGCTGCGCGTATCTCGTCGATAGACTGACCATTTACGGTGATGACATTCCAGTTCCACGCGCGATATTTCATCTCTATATCCTCGGTATCCACCTCGTCGCACTTTGTCGAGAGCTGTATGTTGTTCGAGTCGTAGTACATGATAAAGTTAGAGAGGCCAAGGTGACCAGCAATACGGCCAACACCCTGCGAAATCTCCTCCTGCACAGCACCATCCGAGATGAAGGCATAGGTCTTATGCGCCATCCACTCGCCAAAGCGAGCAACCATGAAACGCTCAGCGATAGCCGCACCGAGAGCCATAGCATGACCCTGACCCAGAGGGCCAGATGTGTTCTCCACACCACGCATAACGTCAACCTCGGGGTGACCAGGGGTCACACTACCCCACTGGCGTAACGACTGCAAATCCTCGGTAGTGTAGTTGCCAGCCAACGAGAGCACAGCATAGAGCATGGGCGACATGTGGCCAGGATCGAGGAACATACGATCACGATGTGGGTAGGCCATGTTGTCGGGGTCGTAGCGTAGAAACTCGGTGTAGAGCACATTGATGAAGTCGGCACCACCCATAGCACCACCAGGGTGACCAGACTTAGCCTTTTCTACCATCGAGGCAGCCAATATACGGATGTTGTCGGCTGCGCGCTGAAGCTTATCATTCTGCATAGTAAGTAGTATTTGTTTATGTTTTGAAATTATTGTTCTTACTCTAATGGCTGGCAACAAAGCCTTGCCCATACATCATACAAAGGTACTAAAACTTTCCTAATAGTCGCCCTCTAAAGTCTATTTTTTTAAATTATTTCACGTTTCTTGCATAAGAAGATCGCACGACAGTATAATAAATTCGATGATTGATACATTATTACATAGGTATACAATGATGTTTTTAAAAATTTTTAAGTACCTTTGCGGCGTATTTTTGATGTTAAACTAAAAAACTATAATACTATGTTTGCAATCGACAATTACAATTTCGCTGGCAAGCGCGCCATCATTCGTGTAGACTTCAACGTGCCCCTCAATGCTGAGGGCAAGGTTACCGACGACACACGTATTCGTGTCGCCATACCTACTATTAAGAAGGTTTTAGCAGGCGGTGGTTCTGTGATCCTCATGTCGCACCTTGGCCGTCCCAAGAAGAATCCCGACGCTAAGTACTCGTTGGAGCAGATAATCTACGCCATCGAGGAGCGCCTCGGCGTAAAGATCATGTTTGCAGGCGACTGCATGGGCGAGAAGGCCGCAACGATGGCTGCCAACCTCAAGCCTGGTGAGGTGATGCTTCTTGAGAACCTACGCTTCTATGCCGAGGAGGAGGGTAAACCTCGTGGCTTAGCGGAGGATGCTACAGAGGAGGAGAAGAAGGAGGCTAAGAAGGCCGTTAAGGAGTCGCAGAAGGAGTTTGTTAAGCGTCTCGCTTCGTACGCCGACTGCTACATCAACGACGCCTTCGGCACGGCGCACCGCGCCCACGCCTCAACAGCTCTCATCGCCGACTACTTCCCCCAGGATAAGATGTTTGGCTACGTGATGGAGAACGAGTTGAAGGCTATCGACGGCGTTATGGAGAACCCCGAGCGCCCCTTCTGCGCCATCATTGGTGGCTCGAAGGTGTCGACCAAGATTACCATTATTGAGAAGCTCATGGAGAAGGTTGACTCTATCATCATCGGTGGCGGTATGACCTACACGTTTGCTGGTGCTGAGGGCGGCAAGGAGGGCAAGTCTATCTGCGAGCCCGACATGTTCCCCGTAGCTCTCGACATATTGAAGAAGGCAGAGGAGAGAGGCATCACCATCCTCCGCTCGCCCGACGCGCTTATATGCGACGACTTCTCGGAGTCGGCAAACACCAAGGAGGCACCCGCAAATAACATCCCCGACGAGTGGGAGGGTGTCGACATCGCCACGGGCGGTAAGGCTAAGTTCCGCGAGCACATCCTCGGATGCAAGACAATCCTCTGGAATGGCCCTGTAGGTGTCTTCGAGATCGACAAGTTCTCGACAGGATCGCGTGCCGTTGCTGAGGCTATCGCCGAGGCTACGGAGAAGAATGGCGCCTACTCGCTTATTGGTGGTGGCGACTCGGTAGCATGTGTCAACAAGTTCGGCTTGGCCGATAAGGTGTCATACGTATCGACAGGTGGCGGTGCTCTCTTGGAGTACATGGAGGGTAAGGAGCTGCCAGGCGTTGCTGCCATCCGCAAGTAGACGTTGTCAACAAGGCTGCTTTATCGTTGTGCTTGTCCCCAGAATCCTCATTTACGCTTAAGTAAACTGTGGTTCTTCAGACTGCGCAAGCCTAAAATCAGCTCTTGTTATACAACTTCTAAGGTAGTTATTTTACACGAAAACCTAAACAACAAAAACCGATAATGAAAAAATTAACCTTTATCCTTGCGACAGCACTTATGGTATCAGCTTGCGCAACAAACAATGCCGAGACGGGCGACGTAGTTCCCGCCATCGACAAGAACAATTTCGACGAGGCGATAAACCTCAAGGACGACTTCTACCAGTGGGCTACTGGTGGCTGGCAGAAGAACAACCCGCTTAAGCCCGAGTTCTCACGCTACGGCTCATTCGACGTATTGCGCGAGAATAACGAGGTGCGCATCAACGATCTCTTTAAGGAGATGACCGAGACTAAGGCCGAGTTCGGCAGCGTTGAGCAAAAGATCTCAGACCTCTACAAGATGGGCCTCGATGAGGCACGCCTCAACCGTGAGGGCGCTGAGCCTATACGTGCGGCTGTCGCCGAGATTCTCTCTACCGAGGAGCGCGAGACACTCATCGCCTCAATCCCTGCGCTCCACACCGACGGCATCGGCGTATTCTTCGCAGCATATCCCGCTGCCGACCTTGCCGACAGCAACATGACCATCCTCTACTTAGAGCAGGGAGGCCTTGGCATGGGCAACCGCGACTACTACGTTGACGAGGCTAATAGCGATAAGAAGGCGGCATACCGTACGTATCTCACAAAGCTCTTCACGCTTGCTGGTGTTGAGGGTGATGTGGAGAAGATGGCCGACGATGTTATCGCCATCGAGGATAGCATCGCCGAGAAGTCGTGGTCGAATGTCGAGTGCCGCGACATACAGAAGGGCTACAACCCCTACACCGTAGATGCCGTACGCAAGGAGTTTAGCACCGTAGATTGGGACGCTTACTTTACTGCAATGAAGATCGAGGATCTCAATAAGGTTGTCGTTAGCCAGCCCTCGTCGTTTGCCAACATCATGAACGTTTTGGCCACAGCCCCCGTCGAGGCTCTGCGTGCGTATGTTGCAGCACACTATATCGACGCTGCTGCAAGCTACCTCAGCGAGGAGTTTGCCTTGGCATCGTTCGAGTTCTTCGGCAAGACAATGTCAGGTACGGAGGAGATTCGCCCCCGTTGGAAGCGTGCTATGGGTGTGCCCAACTCTATCCTCTCGGATGCCGTAGGTCAGATATATGTTGCTAAGTACTTCCCCGAGAGCGAGAAGGCTCGCGTGGAGACCATGGTATCTAACATACAGAAGGCCTTCTCTAAGCATATCGAAGCTCTCGACTGGATGGGCGCGGAGACCAAGGCTAAGGCTCAGGAGAAGTTGAGCGCCTTTACCGTAAAGATTGGCTATCCCAACAAGTGGAAGGACTACTCTACGCTCACCGTAGACCCCGCCAAGAGCTACTGGGAGAATGTCGTTGAGGCTAACCGCTGGTACACTGCCGACTCTATGAGCGAGGTAGGTAAGCCCGTCGACCGCGAGAAGTGGATGATGCCTCCTCAGATGGTCAACGCCTACTATATGCCTACGACCAACGAGATATGCTTCCCTGCAGCCATCCTCCAGCCTCCCTTCTACAATCCCAATGCTGACGATGCTGTGAACTATGGCGCCATCGGCGTGGTTATCGCTCATGAGATGACCCACGGCTTCGACGACCAGGGCTCGCAGTTCGACAAGATGGGTAATATGAACGACTGGTGGACTAAGGAGGACCGCGCCGCCTTCGAGGCTAAGACCAACGTTCTTGTTGAGCAGTTCAACGCCATCGAGATTCTCCCAGGCTTGTTTGCCGATGGTAAGTTCTCTTTGGGCGAGAATATCGCCGACCAGGGAGGCTTGCGCCTTGCCTTCACAGGTCTTACCGACTACGCATGGGCTGAGGGACGCCCCGAGGATATCGACGGCTTCACAGGCGAGCAGCGCTTCTATATAGGCTACGCAACACTCTGGGCTCAGAATATCACCGACCAGGAGAAGGAGCGCCTCACAAAGGTTGACGTTCACTCGCTCGGCCGCAACCGTGTGAACGCCACATTGCGTAACATCCAGTCATTCTACGACGCCTTTGGTATCACGGAGGATGATGCTATGTATATGCCCGTCGAGGAGCGCGTGATTATCTGGTAGCAGATACCAACCCATATAACCATGAGGGTGGCTAAACTAAATTTAGTCGCCCTCATTGTTATATTACCCTGTTGTGATTTGCTTTTAAATTTGTATCTTTGACATATCAAACACACTTATGGCAACCTTTAAAGCTATTATCATCGGGTTGTGATTTGCTTTTAAATTTTATTGGTGTCCGATAAAACTTTTTTGAATAAATAAAAATTAGGGCTGATTCCATTTGCAGGATTCAGCCCTTTTTGGTTATTTTACGTTCACCACAAACAATTAAATAACCATGGGCAAAAGTACACATTTTATCGGA
>JAFUPR010000070.1 GCA_017481145.1 Alistipes sp.
AGTAGCAGCACCAGGTGATGCGGGAAGACCCTTAACGATAACCTTGGCATTCTTGATAGCCTTCTTATCGAATACGGGGTGGAGGAGCTCGTCAAGCTTCTCGGGCTCGCAACGCAATACAGCGGTCTTCTCGTCGATAAGACCCTCGCGGAGCATATCCATAGCGATCTTCACCATCGCAGCACCTGTACGCTTACCGTTGCGGCACTGCAACATCCAGAGCTTACCATCCTGGATTGTGAACTCGATATCCTGCATATCTGTAAAATACTGCTCAAGGTGCTGCTGGATGCCGTTAAGCTCAGCATAAACCTCAGGCATAACCTCCTCCAATGAGGGGTACTTCGTCTTACGCTCCTCCTCAGAGATGTTCTGTGCGGCAGCCCAACGCTTCGAGCCCTCGATTGTAATCTGCTGGGGAGTGCGGATACCTGCTACCACGTCCTCGCCCTGAGCGTTGATAAGATACTCACCGTTGAAGATATTCTCACCCGTAGCGGCATCACGCGAGAATGCTACACCCGTAGCTGAGTTCTCACCCATGTTGCCGAATACCATGGCCTGAACTGATACGGCTGTACCCCAAGCCTCGGGGATGTTGTTGAGCTTACGGTAGAGGATGGCGCGCTCGTTCATCCATGAGCCGAATACTGCGCAGATAGCGCCCCAGAGCTGCTCCCATGCACTTGTGGGGAACTCCTTGCCTGTCTGCTCCTTAACGGCCTTCTTGAAGGCAGCAACAAGCTCCTTGAGGTCGTCGGTAGTGAGGTCTGTATCGGCCTTAACACCGCGCTTCTCCTTCTGAGCCTCGATGATAACCTCGAAAGGATCGTGATCCTCCTTAGACTGAGGCTTCATGTCGAGAACAACATCGCCGTACATCTGTACGAAACGACGGTATGAGTCCCATGCAAAACGGGGGTTGCCCGAGAGCTTAGCAACAGCCTCCACAGCCTCGTCATTCATACCGAGGTTGAGAATGGTATCCATCATACCAGGCATTGAGGCACGAGCACCAGAACGAACCGATACTAAAAGGGGAAGGTTCGAGTCGCCAAACTTACGACCAGTGAGGTTCTCGATATTCTTGATGGCTGCCTCCACCTCGGGACGCAACAACTCTATAACACGCTCCTTACCCTCCTTGTAATACTCCGAGCATACATCGGTAGTGATGGTGAATCCTAGAGGTACGGGGATACCAATCAGGTTCATCTCGGCGAGGTTGGCACCCTTACCGCCAAGCAACTCTCGCATCTTACCATTACCCTCAGCCTCCTTGTTGCCAAAGGTATAGACACGTTTTACATCTGCCATAATCTTTTGTTTTATAATTAGTTAATATATTGATTGTCGTGTTTGCATTGCATCGTCATGCCTTTTGGTCGACGATTAGCATACAAAAGTAAACAATATTTTTTGAATATGCAATTATTATGCGCTAAATCTACCTGCCAAAATGAGGATTTCATTATAGAACCTGTCTATAAATTATATATTGAATGTGGCGGAATGTGGCGCGATTTCTGCTTTGTAGGGTGTGTCTAAAATATGATTGCGTATGATTCAGGAGTTTAAAAATCTATTTATGGGTGTTGCCGCAGTTGTTGGTACTACCCATGCTGCCATTGCTTGTACGGGTATATCGCTCACTGCAGCAGATGGTAGCTACGTTCAGGCTCGTACAATAGAGTGGGCCTATGGTGAGCTTAAGAGCGAGTATGTCATCATCCCGCGTGGTCATAAGTTGCGTTCCTATACGCCCACTGGCGCTAACGGCCTCGAGTTTACGGCGCGTCACGGTGTTGTAGGCTTGGCTGTCGTAGAGAAGGAGTTTATTGCCGAAGGAGTGAACGAGGCGGGACTATCGGCGGGGCTCTTCTTCTTCCCGCGCTATGGCGAATATGTTGAGTATGACGCTGCAAATAATGCTAAGACACTTGCCGACCTACAAGTTGTGCAGTGGATGCTCACGCAGTTTGCTACGATAGATGAGGTGAAGGCTGCAATAAAGAGTGTTGACATCGTAGGCTTGGATAAAGATGCTGTAGTACATTGGCGCATAGGTGAGCCGTTGGGACGTCAGGTGGTGATGGAGATTGTTGGTGGCGTTGCACACTTCTATGACAACCTCGTTGGGGTCATTACCAATGCCCCAGGTTTCGAGTGGCATATTGCTAACCTTGCCAACTACGTCAACCTTCGTCCTGGTAGTGCGCCTAACCTCACTCTCGGTGAGGTTACTGTCGAGCCCTTAGGTGGTAGCTCTGCGATGTTGGGTCTACCAGGCGACTTTACGCCTCCGTCGCGTTTCATACGTGCCGCCTTCTTCCGAAATAGTGCACCGCAGCGTGCCACGGGCTTCGACACCGTCGTTCAGGCGTTCCATCTTCTAAATAATTTCGATGTACCCATAGCCATGGAGGCTCCTGCCGAGAAGCAGCTGCCGAGTGCTACGCAGTGGACATCGGCCATTGATCTCACGGCGCTAAAGGTATATTACAAGACGGCTTATAATAATGAGATACGCATGATAGATCTACGCTCCATTGACTTTGCACGTGTTAACTATGCCTCCTATCCGCTTGATAGGGTGCAGAGTCAGCCTGTGAGAGAGATAAGGTTATAGTAGGGTATATAGTTCCTCGATTTTGTCGCACATCGCCTCCCACGTAAACCGACGACGTTCCTTAACCATCGCCTCGGCAAAGCGTTGGAGGTGGTCGCCTTCGTATATGCGCTCGATGGCGTTGCGCACCCCCTCCTTCGTGGGCTCGCACACGTAGCCTACCTTCCCGTCGGGGACAATCTCCGCAAGGCCTCCTACGCGTGTGACGATGACGGGCGTGGCGAAGTTATAACATATTTGTGTTACGCCACTCTGCGTTGCCGTTTTGTAGGGTAGAACCACGCAGTCGGCAGCCGAGAAGTAATATTTTACTTCAGCATCAGGTATAAAGTGGTCATGGAGTATAACGTCATCCTTTAGCCCTAAGCGCTCTATCTGTTCGATGTACTTATCTCGCGAGGCGTAAAACTCGCCTGCAATGAGTAGCTTATGTCCCTGGCGACGATACTCTGCCCACGCATCAAGAAGCGTGTCTAAGCCCTTGTAGTCGCGTATAAGACCGAAGAATAACGTGTAGCGAGTGCTGCTATCGAGACCTAAGTGGCTACATGCCTCGCTACGCTCCACACGGTAACCAAAGTTGTTGAACGTAGGGTGTGGTGCGAAGAGCGCTGGGGCGGAGGTGTAGGCCTTAAGCTCTCCATGCACCTGCTCCGACATATATATAAAGCCATCTATCGAGCCGAGGAAGTAGCGATTGCATGGTTTGTCGATGATGTGGTGTTCGTGAGGTTCGACATTGTCTATCTGGCAGATGACCTTCGTTACTCCATTACGTCGTGCAAGACGTGCCACTGTGCCGAAGCATGGAGCCATAAAGGGTGTCCAATACTTCATCAGAACAATGTCGGGCTTGAGGCGTTGCAACTCCTTGCCCACACGCCACCACGTTATGGGGTTTATGGTTGATAGCTTACGCTCGATGTTGAGGTCGTGGGGTGCTGTGGTCTCTACCGTCTGGCTTTTGCCTGGAAAGAGGATAGCGGGGTATTGCAGCGTGAAGGTTGTGATGTTAACCTCCATGCCACGCCCTTGAAACTCGCGTGCCATGCTCTCCATTATCGAGGCAAGACCGCCACGATATGGGTGCGCGGGGCCTACGATGGCTATCTTACGAATTTGCGACACTATAAAATCACCTTTACCTGTAGACTAAAATGTTATCTTCGCTCTGCAAAGCGTCTTAGCCTCGTCGGCCGACACCTCAAATTGCCATGTGTTACCCTCCTCCATAGCACCGATAGTCAGCGTCTCGCCATAGCGAGCCTCAGCGATGAAGTTGAGGTCTATGCGAAGGCCGTTATTCTTCTCGATAAGCTCTATGGGTAGAGCATCGAATATGAGGTCTACATATCTGAGCGTGTTAACATGTCGGTTGAAGTCTATGTCGCTATACACTACGGGGCGCGATGTCGTAGTCGTAGGCTCTATGCCGCGCAGTCGTGCTGGCACTGCAATAGGTGATGGCTCGGCAACCATGGCGCGCTCGTATACATCTTTCAGTGTCGACATATCCACAGCCTGACGTGTCTCCATGTTTATCATGCACCATTGCGATACGCCCTCAGCTAAGATGCTCTGGCCACGACGCACACGGAAGTTACGTGTAGAGCTTAGTCGGTTGAACTCGTTGACCCATGTGTCAATCTCGATGTCGTCATATTGCTGAGGTTGCTCATGTACCTCCACTGCCAAGCGCGAGAGTACCCATGTGAACGACTGCCCCTGCAGCACGTCGACACCAAAGCCCTTGTTGTGGGCGTCGGTACCAGCGACATTAAGCATATAGTTGATAATAGATGCTACCGAAGCACGGAGCGTGAAGTCCACCTCTTGTGGCTCAACACGGTGTGGGTATGATGTAATCTCTGCCATATTTGTCTTATTCTCTTACGCAGCGTACTGGTAGGGCATTAGCGCGGTGCATGGCGTGTGCCACATCAATGCCGTTCCACGTACGTGTGTTGGTATTAAGGTTAAAGTATAGTGCTGTGGCGTCAGCACCGTTTGTTGTTGTTGTCCAGTAGTATCCCGACCATGGCACAGGCAACTCAAGGTTGGTGTTCATGTTGTCCAAACGGCCATCGAGATAGTTGCGACGACCTGCTGCGGTAAAGAAGTACTCCTTGTCCGATGTGGTGTCTACAAGAGTCCAACCATACATCGGTTGTGCCTCCTCCCAGCTCATAGTGTCATCCTTGTCTGTGATGGTTAGGTTGGCATATAGTGAGCTGTCGGGTAGTCGCCAGCCGTGGGGGCAGGGGTCGCTCTCAGTCTTTGTGCTATCGCTCCAGAGGGCGTCGCTTGCAGTGTCGGCAAGCCAGTCGTAACTATTCGTTGCATTGCCCTTGATGATACACATCGGATTGGCATTAGCCCAAGCCTCCGTGCCTGTCTCGGCTGTCGACTCTACGTAGTCGAGGAAGAGCATATCACCATCGCTGTCGTAAAGACGGGCATCCTCATTTTGGATAAAGTTCCAAGCTATAGGGCCTACAAATGGCGTTCTACGCCCCCACTGGTAGTAAAGGCCATACGATGCGAGAATCTTAGACTCGTTACCGCTCCCGTCGTTAACGCTTATAGCGCCGAGGTTCATGACCATCATGTCCCTGCCGCTGAGCGTTGTGATATACTCAGCCGCCTCGGGGTTCTTGTCTGTCACCCATATATGCCAGCTCCAGATAAGTTCATCATTGTCGTTGAATGCACCTATGAGGGCATTACCAGGGTAGAGACTTAGCTCCGTGTCATCATCGCTGTCAACGCCATCAATATAGAACGACACTTTGCCATCACGCATATCAATGTAGTTAATTAGTTCCTTGCGTGTCTGCCATAGTAGCTCCACGTAGCTCGTCTCAAGCGGTGTTGACGTACCTCCAATATAGGGGTTAAACTTGTATCGTGTGTTGGCCTGTGTGACAACAAAGCAGTTCGCAGGTCTATCCGAGAAGTCGATGTCTGCATTTTGGAGAACGGCTACGTAGATGGTCACCGTGCGCGTGTTCCCCGTAGGGGTGTAGCCCTTGAGTACGAGGTCGCCTTCGCGATCTTCGTTGTTGTCGAATGTAGATGGGGCTGTGACTGTGATGATGCCATTGTAGAGGTCTATATTCTCTACTGTCCAACCATCGGGTATGGTCGTAGCCTCGATGGAACTTATGTTACGAGCCTCAAACTCGGTGCTTCCTGTCTCTCCAGGGTGCGATACGAGGATGCTGTGCGTAGGTACGACGAAGCTGTTAGTCTCCTCCTTGCTACATGCCCATAGTGATATACTGAGGCTTATTACTGCCACCAACACTATGCTATGAAATACTCTTCTCATATATCTGTCTCTCTCGTTTTTGTTCTTTGACTATAGATCTAACTCTTTAAGTTCGACGGCAACCTCTGGATGGCGCTCCATGAGTGTCGATATGAGTATATCGGCCTCTGAGCGCTCGGTGAAGGTGCCCACGGCGAAGTTAGCGCCTATGCGAGATATGCGCTTATCGGGCGCCGTTGTGGTGATTACGTCGCGTAGTGCGTCACCTATGCTGTCACATGCAATAACAACGACATAACGGTTACCTACGGGAACGATATCCTCCTCGCCACTACTATCAACGGCCGCGTTGAGGTTTACCATAACACCATCCTTCCATCGACACACCTCGGGCTGTTTAAAGCCCTTCTCCTTGAGGAATAGCTGCGCTTCGTCAGCCTCGGCACGTGTGGCAAAGCCTCCAGCATAGTAGACATAGTTGCCATCCTCCTCGGTGATGTATAGCGGCTGCACACCCTTAAAGAGTGTCATCGGCTGCTTATTGCGGAAGCTACCCAAAAGGATGCGGTATATAGTGCCACGCTCGTACACCTTCAGCTTTGGTAGTGGGTTAGAGGCGTTGTAGTAGTTTGTGCGACCTATCGAGATGTGGTTGTAATCGAGGAATAGGCGTCGCTCGATGCTTAGTGGCTTGAGGTTGTAGTCTACAACACGCAGACTGTCACGTAGCGTACTCAGCGAGTCGAGAGCCTCAGTAAGCTCAAATTCGCGCGCCACGTCAATCTCAAAGTCGAGCAACGTGGGACGTCCTACGGCGTAGTGCATGAGGGCGTCTGAGGCGTGATAACCATCATTTGCCGAGCACTGCTGTTGCATGCTGCTAAACTCGGCCGACGAGTTGTCTAATAGGTCGTAACGCAGACGGCGCTCCAGGATGTAGCCATAGGCATAGTATTTCGTGTCGAGGATGTGATTCCAACGCTTGTCAATCTCGCTGTTGAGCGTGTGAGCCTCGTCGCTGAGTGCCTGGAACTCGTTATATAAGATATTGGCATCATGCTCAACGGTTGCAGTCTTATACCTATTGGCCGTCTCGGATAGTCTATTGTAGGTGTCGACATAACTCTGTGCCAAGCTATCCATCGCCATATCCTCGGCCTGTGCTACCTCCAACTCGTTGTAGTCAGCCTCCGAGAGTAGCTCCGCGAAGATGTCGTTATGTATGAGATAGCGACTTCCCTTTGTCGTTATAGTCGTATCCACGGCTATGGCCTCATCATACCTCTCCTCAAGATGCTGCTCCGAGTACATGTGCTCGAGGATATACCGCTGCTCGATGTTGTTGATGGCCGTAATCACGTCGCCACGCTCTTGGCGTATCTCGAACACCTTCTGCTCAAGCTCAATTATGTAGCTCGAGTAACGATCCAACGCCTCGTCAACGTTGGTTATAGAGTCACGCGCGGCACTGAACTTCTCGCGTGCCACGGTTATGAGCGCCTGTACCGAGTCTTCGCGCACAAGCAGTTCGTTGTTACGCTCCCTAAGAGCCATATACTCGCTGTTCTCCTCGAGGCCAGGGAAGCGTGGCTCCTGGTTGTTAGCAATGGCTGCAACCGAGAGCACAAGGAGTGATGCAACGAGAGTGTATGTTACTATTTTCCTATTCATCATAATCACTTTATCTATCTCCACGAACGTATGAACAGTAACTGTATGAATCCAAAGATCTCAAGACGACCAATAAGCATCAACACTGTCGAGTTGAGCTTAAGGATGGTCGGAAGCTCTGAGAAGTTGGACATGGAGCCCACCTCGCCGAAGCCAGGACCCACGTTGCTGATACAGGCTATCGACGCGGTAAATCCCGTGGTTAGGTCGCACCCAAAGAGGGCATAGACGATAGTGCCGAGTAGCACCAAGAGGATGTAGGTGACGATGAACGTCATCACTAAACTCTGCACGCTATCATCTTGCACCGCACCATCCATCTTTGTGCGTATCACAGCATTGGGGTGGAGTTGTATCTTCATGCGGTTGCGAATGACCTTAGTGGCAATGAGCAACCTGTCAACCTTCATACCTCCCGACGTAGAGCCTGCACAGCCGCATATCACCGAGCAGAATACCAGTAGTGCTATGGCTAACGGTGTCCACGAGTTGGTGTCGGCCGTAGCAAAGCCCGATGTTGTCGTTATGCTGACCACCTGAAACGATGCGTGACGTATAGCCTCACCCACGCTGGGGTATATGCCCTCAGCTACAAGACTGATGGCTATAACCACGGCAATTACAACCATCATACCTATGAACGTACGAACGACCTCCGAACGGAAAATATTGTTCCTACGTCCCGTTACCGTGGCGTAGAGTATGCCGAAATGTATTGCTGAGAGGGTCATTGCTACCATTAAGATACCCTCAATAGCGGGGCTGTCCCAAAATGCAACCGAGGCATTCTTGGTGCTAAAACCACAGGTGCTGCACGACGACATGGCATGTGTGAGGGCATCGAACCATGACATGCCCGAGTATTTGAGTGCTACGGTTGTCGTTAGCGTGAGGCCAGCATATACCATTGAGAGGATGCGTATAATGACCTTCGAGCGGTAGTGGAAGTTATCTCTCGCTATGGAGCTCATCTCCACGTTTGAGAGCATGTGCCTGCTTCTACCCATAGATGGTAGCACTACAAGAGCAAACATCACTACGCCAATACCTCCAATCCATGCCGACGAGGCTCGCCAGAAGAGTAGTCCGCGCGGTAGAAACTCTATGTCGTTGAGGATTGATGCGCCTGTGGTGGTAAAGCCTGAGACGCTCTCAAACCATGCGTTGATGATGGTGAACTCGCCACCCCAGATGAGGTATGGGAACATACCGACGATGCAGGCCACAAACCATGAGCCGACGACTATAGCATATCCCTCCTTGGTGTTAATCTCGTCAACCTTATCAACGAAGATTAGCGGGAAGAGACCAAGCAACGCGGTGAGGAATGATGATAAAAGCAGTGGGTAGAATGCCGAGTCGTAGTCGTAGAACATCGACACGAAGGCAGATGCCAACATGAACGATGCTATGAACTGTAGCACCATGCCGATATAGCGTATGACCACGTGTACTCTCATCTTAGACTCTTTAGCGTAGTTTCGATATTAGGCTGGCAATACGGTCGCGAAGTGTTTCTATCTCGTCGCGACAAGCGATATTTTCGTCAAAGGGTATTCTGTAACGTAGATAGTCGCCGAGAGCGTGATTTATGCGCAGTATGGGTTTTAGCAGATAGTGGCGTAGGAAGAAGTAGAACATGAGCACCACCACAAGCATCACCACAAGGGCGATAAATACGGGGATTACCGCACGGCGAGCCGTGTGGCTTAGACGGTTAACATCGGGGCCGAGCGTGCTCTCCGAGCCGGTCATGTATTTTGTTATCTGCTCCGACACGTTCACATACTCGGGCTTATAGCTCTCCACATACCAGCTGTGTGGTGTCATCTGCGATAGGCTGTCAGCCGCAATGGCGCTGTGTATCTCGCCATTGATGTATGCCTTAGCCATGGTGTTTATGCGGTTGGTGAACATCACGAGTGAGTCGGTTGCTGTGGGTGTCGCCGTGCTACTCATGATGTGTTGTGCTCTGTCCACGGCCAGTGTTAGGCGCTTTATAGAACTCTCGCACTCGCGGAAGTGTGGCGCTATGTCGCTAAGCTCGCCACCGATGACGGCCATGTAGATCATAGCATCGTTCTGCTCGTTGAGGGCTGTGATCATATCGCCCGCAAGGTCGACATTCTGCTTACTTGCCAACAGAATCTCCTCTGTGTCGTGGCTGACACGCTCAAGCTCAAAAAGCGACATTGCTCCCGAGAAGCAGAGTAACAATATGAGGCTCAAAAAGGCGATCTGTACGCGTCGCTTGATTGAGCTTATGGTGAACAACTTTTTCAGTCTCTCAAACATACCTCGTTAATATAGTTAAATTCGGACAAAAGTAATACTTTTGTGTCAATTATCCAACAATTTTCGAGCGAATGTTGTTATCCAGGTCTATACTATCAAGCAAAACTGTGCAGATGGTATTGATATATTGGCTGTCGTAAGGCGCAACTACGCGCAAGTAATTGTCCGTGTAGCCATACATCATGCCATCATGGTCCGTGCTCTCAAAGAGTACCGTGCGTTCTGTGCCTAAGTATCTCTCGGCAAAGGTCTTATGTAGTATATTACTCAGCTCCTCAAGACGCTCTACACGCTGCGTAGATATGCTCGATTGAACCTTATTTGGCATCGTCACAGCTGGTGTGCCTGGACGCTCTGAGAATGGGAAGATGTGGAGGAACGATGCACCCACCTCCTCCAAGAGGTGATATGTCTCCATAAACTCCTCTTCACCCTCACCTGGGAAACCGACGATCACATCGACGCCAAGGAACGCATCGGGCATAAGCTCGCGTATCTTGGCTATTCGCTCGCGGTAGCGCTCGGCGGTGTATCTGCGGCGCATAAGACCAAGTATGCGTGTTGAGCCACTCTGAAGTGGAATATGGAAGTGAGGGACAAATTTAGGTGACGAGGCGCAAAACTCTATAATCTCGTCTGTTATGAGGTTTGGCTCGATGCTCGATATTCGGTAACGTTCTATGCCTTCAACCTCATTCAACGCCCTTAGGAGATCGATAAATTTCTCACCAGTGGTACGGCCATAATCGCCCGTATTCACACCTGTGATGACGATCTCTTTCTGCCCTGCGGCGGCAATCTCCTCGGCCTCGCGGACGATGTCTGCTATTGGCATATTACGACTTGCTCCGCGGGCATAGTGTATGGTGCAGTAGGCGCACTTGTAATCGCACCCATCTTGCACCTTGAGGAATGAGCGCGTGCGGTCGCCTGAAGAGTAGGCTGCAAAGAAGCGTGTGAGCTCGTCGACGGAGCAGCTATATATCTCCGCACGGCTATGCTCTTGTAGCTCCACTACGCGTTTATATAAATCTCCTTTGTCGTTGTTGCTCAATACTATGTCTACTCCCTCAATCTCTGCTATTGCCTCGGGCTTTAGCTGTGCATAACATCCCGTTACGGCGATTATAGCATTGGGATTTCGACGGTGAATTTTGCGTATTATGTTGCGACACTTTTTGTCGGCATGTTCGGTTACTGAGCAGCTGTTTATAACAGCCACATCGGTTGGCTCTGATGGCTCTACGCGACGATAGCCACCACGTTCAAACTCGCGAGCTAAGGTTGACGACTCGGAGAAGTTCAACTTGCATCCTAACGTATGAAAACTTACCCTTTTCTCAGACATATTCCCTCAATTTTACAATTCTATTGTAACCCTCCGTGGAGGGCTCTTTCGAGGGCGAAGTTACAAAAAGTTATACGAAAGTGAAAAAAAGTTTTCGTAGTATCGCAAAAAAAAGTAAATTTGCGCGTTTATAGGTTGTAGTATGTTATCGATGTTCGCGGACATCTTTGCGTATGATTTTCTCTCGTATGCCTTTATTGCTTGCATCCTTTCGGGTGTAACGTGTGGCATAGTAGGTAGTTATGTCGTTGCGCGAAGGATGGTGTTCCTTAGTGGAGGTATCACTCATGCCTCGTTTGGCGGCCTCGGTATTGCGCTATACATGGGCGTTAGTCCTACGCTTGGCGCTCTATGCTTTGCATCGCTCGCCTCGCTCGGTATCGAATTTTCGTCACGTCGAGGGCGCATGAGAGAGGATTCGGCTATAGGCATCATCTGGGCGATAGGTATGGCCACGGGAGCGCTATTCATGTCATTGCGCCCAGGCTATGCTACCGATCTTACGAGTTATCTCTTTGGTAACATCCTGCTTGTCGATCAGCGAGATGTCGTGTGGCTCTCGCTGTTGACGGTGGCTATAGTCTTAGGTGCTGTGGTGTGGTTACGTAAGATAATGTACGTCACCTTTGACGAGAGTTATGCTCAGAGTCAGGGCATTAATGCCGAGAGGGTTGCCTACCTCATGGCAGTGGTTGTAGCCATCACCATCGTGTTGTCGATAAAGGTTATGGGTATTATCTTGCTCTTGTCGCTACTTACGATGCCCACGGTCATAGTGAACACATTTACCAAGGATTACAGACGTATAGCCCTTTACTCGGCCATTGTCGCTGTTATGGGGAATATCGCGGGCTTTATTTTAAGCTACGAATACGACCTACCTACGGGTAGTTGCATAATATTCATACTTGCCGCACTACTTGTTGTGGTGAAACTATTAACCTTGAGAGGAGATAGATGAAAAAGATACACAAATTAGTCCTCAAAGCATACGTGGGCCCGCTGTTGGCCATCTTTTGTATCGTACTCTTTGTGCTGATGCTCAACTTCGTATGGCGTTATATCGACGAGCTAACGGGTAAGGGTCTTGATGTTGATACCATTGTTGAGCTATTTATCTGTGGTACTATCAACATGGTGCCTTTGGGACTCCCCCTTGCTATGTTGCTCTCGGCGATTATGACCATGGGTAACCTCGGCGAGAACTTCGAGCTGCTGGCTATGAAGTCGGCGGGCATGTCGCTTATGCGCATATTGAAGCCTCTGTTGGTTGTCGTTGCGATGATATCGGTAGGTAGCTTCTTTATATCGAACAACCTTGTGCCCTATGCTAATAAGCGTATGTACGACATCCTATTCGACATACGCGAGCAACGCCAGGAATTGAAGTTCCAGGATGGTATGTTCTTTAATGGCCTACCCGATATGAGCATCCGTGTGGGACACCAAAATGACGAGACGGGACTGCTTACAGATGTTATCATTTACGATACGCGCTCGAATAGTGGTGATATGACCACTACGCTCGCTGACTCGGGATATATCCGTATGTCTGACGATAAAGCATACCTCTATGTCACGCTCTTCAACGGGCAGACCTACGAGCATACACGCTCGTCGCTGTGGTACGACCGCAATACTATGCGCGAACACCTCTTCTCACGTCAGGATGGTACTTTCCCCATTGAGAAGGTGGCTATGCCCGAGGGTGACATGTCGAGAGAGTTTAGCGAGTCGCAGACGCGTAATATGGTGGAGTTGGAGGAGCTTATGGACTCGTTGCAGATAACCATCGACCGTGCAACGATGGAGACCTATCAGCCGTTGTTAAAGAGGCAGATATTTGCTCGCGATACGACCATCGTTCCCAACGATAGCATACGTGTCGACCGCTCGCAGTATCATGCCTTCAACTTTTACGACTCGATACCTAAGATGAAGATGCGCGACAAGGCGGCGGTATACGAGGCAGCATCGCGCACGGCGCGCTCAGCGCAGGGATCGTACAGCTTCGACGAGCAGTCATCGAAGGTGGCACTCACGCAGTACTACCGTGCTGAGTCGGAGTGGCACCGTAAGCTCACGTTACCCATATCTATCATAGTTTTCTTTATGATTGGAGCGCCGTTGGGTGCTATCATTCGTAAGGGTGGTCTTGGTACGCCTATCGTTATTTCGGTATTCTTCTTCGTCATATATTACGTCATCAGTCTCTCGGGCGAGAAGATGACCAAGGAGGGTACGTGGGATGCTATCTACGGCATGTGGCTGCCCGTATTTGTGCTTACGCCCGTAGCTATCTATCTCACCTATAAGGCAACAAACGATACATCACTTTTGGATATGGACTGGTACGATGTGCGCATACGTAAGATACGCCGTGCTATATCTAAGCGTCTGCCGAAGTGGATGAAGCGAAATAAGAAGAGTAAAACTAACACCAAGAGATAATGCAAGCCAAAGATCTGCGAATAGTATTTATGGGTACGCCCGAATTTGCTGCGACGTCGCTCAAGTGTTTAGTCGCTGAGGGCTATAATATAGTTGCTGTTGTGACGACACCCGATAAGCCTGCTGGCCGTGGGCAGAAGATTCACGAGAGCGATGTTAAACTTGCCGCTAAGGAGCTTGGACTTCCTATTCTACAACCCGAGAAGCTGCGCGACGAGACATTCCTTGCGTCACTGCGCGAGCTAAACCCCGACCTTGGCATCGTCATCGCTTTCCGTATGTTACCCGAGGTGGTGTGGGCAATGCCTAAGATGGGGACCTTCAACCTCCATGCCTCGCTATTACCCGAGTATCGCGGTGCTGCACCCATAAATTGGGCTATTATCAATGGCGATAAGCGTACTGGCGTGACCACATTCCTCCTAAACCATGAGATAGATAAGGGTGCCATCATTGGTCAGCGTGAGGTCGACATCCTCCCCGAGGATAACATAGGCACGCTCTATGATAGACTTATGTTGGTTGGTGCGGGGCTGGTTATCAACACCGTTGAGCGCCTTGCAGCGGGTGATGTTACACCTGTTGAGCAGATGCACGTCGACGAGACAACACTGCGTCCAGCACCCAAGATATTCAAGGAGGATGGTCGCATCGACTGGAGTCGTAAGGCAGAGGATATACACAACCTCGTGCGCGGTCTATCGCCCTATCCTGCTGCCTGGTCGCCCATATTTAAGGGTGCGGAGGAGTGTGGCTCGGTGAAGATATTTAGCACACAGATCGAACTATGTGCCATGGATGTAGCTCCTGGTACGGTGCGTACTGATGGTCGTACGGAGCTATGTGTAGCTGCCGCTGACGGCTGGGTACGTATCGACGAGCTACAGTTGGCGGGCAAGCGACGCATGCCTACGCGTGAGCTACTACTCGGATGGAGGGATGCCTCAGAGGTTACTTTCGCTTAACCTATAACACTATATGAAGAGACTGCTACTATCTATATTTGCGCTGTTTGCGCTAACAGTTGCTGTGGCTCAGGATGGCGTCGAGACTAAGGAACGCTTTGCCCCTGTGGTTAAGCTTAATGCCGCCTATGCTCTTGTGGGAGTCGTTAATCCACAAGTGGAGTTTCGCTTTACGCCCCATTCTGCCTTCCAGACGGAGCTTGTATACTCGCCATGGAGGTCTATTGATGGCCATCACATGCACTTTGGCATCTTTCTGAATGAGTATCGCTATTATATTGCTCCGCAGCGTACACATGGTTTGTATGTGGGCGCTAATGTGGGTATGATGGGCTTTAATATGTCGAAGCCCATGTTCGTTGATGGCGGAATAAAGTTGCAAGATAGATATTGTAAGGGTTATGGCTTTATGCTTGGTGGCGTTGTTGGCTACGAGTGGCAGTTTGCCGAGCGCTGGATGCTTGATGTGTTTGTCGGCTTCTCGTATATGTATAGCATGTATAACGGTTACTCGATGGATGGTGTGGTGGATATGTATCCCCATCGCCCCGCATGGAAAGAGCCTGCATCGCCCGATCCTTTTAACCTTTCGGCAGAGTGGCTACCCAACAAGGCGGGCATATCTATAGGCTTTCTGCTGTGGAAATAGAGAAACAAACACATAAAACCTTTTATTAACTTAAACATTAATATTATGAAGAAGCTACTTTTGATTGCAGCGTTGGCTACGATGCTTACATCATGCAAAATTATTGTGGTAATGATGCAAAAAGTGGCGCTTTTTGACATCTAAATTAAGGGCGAGAGATGCAGAATTTCTCGCCCTATTTTTTCGCAGCTTTCCCCTCGTTACTTTGAAGAAAAAGATACCACTTGACAAAGTCCTTAAAATGCTC
>JAFUPR010000071.1 GCA_017481145.1 Alistipes sp.
ACGAGAGCACTTTTTTGTCCATAATAATTATAAATACTGCAAATATACTATATCTCAATATTTTACCCCCTCTCGCAGGTCTCTTTTTTGACCATTAAGCCAAACTTTTAGACGACAAGAGGGAGCGACTAAAAAGTAGTTTAGTCGCTCCCTCTTGTTCTTGTGTGAGGATGATTACTCTAATCCAAGCTCTCTCTTGATATCCTCGATCTTCTGGTCGAGGGCTGCAAGCGTCTCGTCGAACTTATCGACAGACTCCAGCTGGGTCTTAACGCCGAAGTAGAACTTGATCTTAGGCTCCGTGCCCGAGGGACGTACCGACACCTTCGTGCCATCCTCCGTGAGCCACTGTAAAACGTTGCTCTTGTCCTCGATACCCTCGATAGGCTTGCGCTCGCCTGTAGCGGTGTCAATCTCTTCCAATGCCTTGTAATCCAGAATCTTGGCCACACGTGAGCCGAGGATCTCCTTGGGTGGATTCTGGCGGTAGTCGACCATCATCTGCTGGATCTCGGCAGCGCCATCCTTACCCTTGCGCACGACGTTCACCAAGCCCTCGCGGAAGAAGCCGTACTTAACATACAACTGCTGCAACCACTCGTAGAGAGTGATACCCATAGTATCGCGTGCCCATGCTGCAGCCTCTGCTACGAGAGTGATGGCGGCAACACCATCCTTATCGCGCACGAAGTCGCCAGGGAGGTAACCGAATGACTCCTCACCGCCACCGATATACTTCGTCTTGCCCTCCTGCTCGCGGATGATCTTGGCGATATACTTGAAGCCCGTGAGGCAGTTGTAGCACTTAACGCCGAAGTGCTCGGCAACGGCATCGGGCATCATCGAGGTGACGATGGTTTTTACGACGAACTCCTTGCCCGTAATCTTGCCGAGCTCAGCCCAGCGCGTGAGCTGGTAGCACATAAGTAGCACGAGTGTCTGGTTGCCGTTCAAGAGTACATAGTCGCCCTTGCCCGTACGCAGAGCCACGCCCAAGCGGTCAGCATCGGGGTCTGTAGCCATGGCAAAATCTGCACCCTCCTTCTCTGCGCGCTCAATAGCCATAGCCATAGTCTTGCGCTCCTCGGGGTTGGGTGATGCTACGGTGGGGAAGTTACCGTCGAGAACCATCTGCTTGTCGACACATATAATATTATTAAAGCCGTAGTTGCGCAACGACTGAGGTACGAGCTTCACGCCAGCGCCATGGAGTGGCGTGTAGACGATCTTCATGTCATTGTACTTAGCTACCGACTCGGGCGATAACGACAGCTCCTTGATAGCAGCCAAGTAGCGCTTGTCGAACTCCTCGCCGAGGATATGGATATTCTCGGGATTCTTGCCTGTGAGCACCTGGTCGTTGTCGGTGATCTTACCCACCTCGGCGATGATGTTGACATCGTGGGGTGATGTTACCTGCGAGCCATCGTTCCAGTATGCCTTGTAGCCGTTATACTCCTTAGGGTTGTGTGAGGCTGTGACCATGACACCCGACTGGCAGCCGAGCTCACGGATGGCAAACGACAACTCGGGTGTGGGACGTAGAGCGTCGAAGAGATATACCGTAAAGCCGTTCGAGGCGAAGATGTCGGCTACGCGCTCGGCAAACATGCGTGAGTTATTGCGGCTATCGTGTGATATGGCGACCTTAATCTGCTCGCCTTTAAAGTTGATTTTTAGATAGTTGGCAAGCCCTTGTGTTGCAGCACCTACGGTGTATATGTTCATGCGGTTGGTGCCCACGCCCATGATGCCGCGCAGACCGCCTGTGCCAAATTCGAGATCCTTATAGAAGCTCTCGGTTAGCTCCGTGGGGTTTGTCTCCATCATCACGCGCACCTGCTCCTTAGTCTCGTTGTCATAGTTGCCGTCGAGCCATGCTTGCGCTTTAGCCAATACCTGCTTGTCCAAATTGTTCTCCATAGTAGTATCAGTTATTTTTATAATTTATAAGTTACGAGGCGAAAATTTCCAATATGCAAATATACGAAAAAATCCTAATATATTGGTGTATCAGAGTGTTAAATTTTATAGCAAAAATTCGACCGATTTATCCATATTAAAAAAAACGAATTTTGCAACTCTTTTTTCAGTTTATTTTAATAAAATTATCCACATCTTTGCATTGTCGAAACGCCCTTAAGGAGCACTGCAAATCGAGGGTGTCTTAGCAGAAAAAGAGGGATAAAAAGATAACTTGTTGAAACAGAGTATTAGAGGCTGTTTCGGGGTATTTATCGCCTTGATGTAAGAGGCCCACGGAGCATTTAGGTGGGCAATGTTAAAAGTTTTGTGACAATTTTTTAAGAACATAATGATGCAGACGGAGACATATAGGGAGGTTTGGCAGGACTGCCTCGACAGACTTCGACTCTCGATAACCGAGGAGGAGTTTGTCAAGTGGTTCAAGCCTATATGGCCCATCGGTTTCGACGGCTCAAACTTGCGTCTGCGCGTTCCGAACGAGAGCTTCGTTGTGAACATCGAGAAGCAGTATCTTGCGCACCTGCGCCCCATAATCTCTGAACTTTATGGTGCTGATACTCAGTTGCATTATGCTGTTCCTCGTGCTACGCAGCAGCCTCGTGTCGAGACTTCAACAACGGCTGTGCCAGAGTTTGCGCGTCCAATCGACACTGCAAAGATAAAAAATCCTTTTGCAATTCCAGGCATGCGCCGTATAATTATCGATCCGCAGCTCAATCTCAACTATACCTTCGACAACCATATTGAGGGTGAGTGCAACCGCTTGGCGCGTTCGGCGGGTATGGCTGTGGCGGTATCGCCTGGTACTACGGCGTTCAACCCTTTATATATCTATGGCGACTCGGGTCTTGGTAAGACGCATATCGTGCAGGCCATTGGCCATGAGGTGCGTCAGCGACATCCTGAATTGCAGGTGTTGTATGTCTCGATGAACAAGTTCCAGGCGCAGTTCCAGACAGCATACAAAAATGGCGATATTACCGACTTTATCCACTTCTACCAGACTATCGACGTGCTTATCATCGACGATATTCAGGAGCTTACGGGTAAGACAGGTACGCAGAACGTATTTTTCAATATCTTCAACCATCTACAGCTTGCTGGTAAGCAGCTAATCCTTACGTCGGATAAGCCCCCTGTGGAGCTTAAGGACATCGAGGAGCGTCTGCTCACACGCTTCAAGTGGGGTCTCTCGGCCTACCTCAGCGTACCCGACTACGAGACGAAGGTGAAGATTATACGCGCTAAGGCTAAGCGTCTTGGGGCTAATATACCCGAAGATGTTGTCACCTACCTCGCGGAGAACATATCGGCCAACGTGCGCGAAATTGAGGGTGCGCTATCTTCGCTCATAGCCAACGCCTCGTTCCTCGGTCGTAAGATAACGATATCGTTAGCGAAGGATATCCTCAAGGTCTATGTTAAGCTCACGCAGCGCGAGATTACCATTGACCATATTGTCAAGGTCGTATGCGAGTACTTCGAGATTGACGTCGATACCTTCAACTCGGCAAAGCGTACGCGCGACGTGGCACAGGCGCGTCAGGTGGCAATGTATCTATCTAAGCAGCACACCAAGGCTTCTCTCACCGTCATCGGCTCGTCTATCGGCGGTCGCAACCATGCTACTGTGCTACATAGCTGCAAGGCTGTAGCCGACATGATGGATACCGACAAGCAGTTTAAGTTGCAGATAGAGGAGATAGAGCGTATAGTGCTTGGCAAAAAGTAATTTCTTGTGATAAGGGGTCGATTGCATTCCCTAACAAAAAATCCCGACAATAGGACGTATGCCTGAAGTGACCCCAAAAGTTTGGAAAAAAAACTTTTGGGGTCACTTCAAAGCGTACTGCCCTTTGGCGAGATAATTCGTTAGCGGCAGTAGATAATGACTTATGACAACAAAGAGCGACAAAATACACTTTATATTCAGCCTCACCTTTGTGTTATAGAGCCAATGCTATCGTTGTTACTTCATCTCAGCAAAATACTTATAGAAGTATGGCAGTGTCTCCAGACCCTTATAGAACTGGTCGAGGCCGTAGCTCTCGTTGGGCGAGTGGATTGCATCCTTCGAGAGACCGAAGCCGAGGAGTATCGACTTGATGCCGAGGATGTTCTCGAAGCCCGAGATGATAGGAATAGAGCCGCCCGAGTAGAAGGGTAGTGGCGTGATGCCAAAGGTGGTCTCTACGGCCTTCTCGGCAGCCTTATATGCGGGTAGGTCGGTGGGTGATACGTAGGGAGCACCACCGTGCAAGAACTCTACCTTGACCTTTACGCTCTTAGGTGCAATCCTGCGGAAGTGCTTCTCGAAGAGCTTGGCTATCTTCTTGAAGTCCTGATTAGGTACCAGACGCATAGATATCTTGGCGTATGCCTTTGAGGGTATCACGGTCTTTGTGCCCTCGCCAGTATAGCCGCCCCAGATGCCATTAACATCGAGTGAGGGGCGAATGCCCGTGCGCTCCATCGTTGTGTAGTCCACCTCGCCAGCCACGTCGCCCAAATCGAGCGCCCTCTTGTACTCGTCGAGTGAGAAGGGAGCCTTGTTGAGTGCCTTGCGCTCGGCGTCGGTGAGTATGCGTACGTCGTCATAGAAGCCAGGGATTGTCACGCGGCCGAACTCGTCGGTGAGTGATGCTACAAGCTTAGCCAGCACATTCGCGGGGTTGGCAACAGCACCACCAAAGAGGCCAGAGTGTAGATCCTTATCAGGACCTGTAACCTCAACCTGCATATATGTTAGGCCGCGCAATCCTGCCGTGATGGTGGGAGTCTCAAGGCCAATCATCGATGTGTCAGATACGAGGATGATGTCGGCCTTGAGGAGCTTCTTATTGTCGGCGCAGAACTTATAGAGGCTGGGCGAGCCAATCTCCTCCTCGCCCTCGAGCATGAACTTCACATTGCAGGGGAGGGTGTCAGTGGCAACCATTGCCTCGAAAGCCTTGGCGTGCATATATAGCTGACCCTTATCATCATCAGCACCGCGACACCAGATGCGACCATCCTTAATCTCGGGCTCGAAGGGGTTGGTCTTCCACTCGTCGATAGGATCCTCGGGCATGACGTCGTAGTGACCATAGACGAGCACTGTCTTAGCCTTGGGGTCGAGAATCTTCTCGGCATAGACAACGGGATTGCCCTCCGTGGGCATCACCTCGGCGCGGTCGGCACCTGCCTTCACAAGGGCGGCGGCTAACCACTCGGCGCAGCGTACCATATCGCCCTTGTGTAGCGAGGGCTGTGCGCTGATTGAGGGGATGCGAAGAAGGTCGAACAACTCCTCTAAGAAGCGCTCTTTGTTCTTGTCGATGTATTCGGTTGCTAGTCTCATATTATTATAGTTTTAAGGTGAAATTACGCTTTGCAAATTTGTTCTATTTCGGAAATGAAGCGCTTGGCCAGTGTGTCTGCTTCGGCCATGGTTTTAGCCTCCGTATAGATGCGGATGATGGGCTCGGTGTTGGACTTGCGCAGGTGTACCCAGTTCTCGGCAAAGTCTATCTTTACACCATCAATATCGTTGACTCTCTCGCCTGAGTATCTGCTCTTTATGGTAGCAAGAATCTTGTCTACATCAATCTCGGGCGTGAGCTCAATCTTATTCTTCGAGGCGTAGTACGCAGGGAATGTTTTACGCAACTCCGACATGGTCTTATCCATGCCTGCAAAATAGGTCAAAAAGAGAGCAACACCCACAAGCGCATCACGGCCATAGTGTAGCTCGGGGTAGATGACGCCGCCATTACCCTCGCCGCCGATAACAGCATTAGTATCCTTCATTTTCTTGACCACGTTTACCTCACCTACGGCTGCTGCCGAGTATGAGCATCCCTCGTAACGAGATGTCACATCGCTGAGGGCGCGTGACGACGAGAGGTTGGATACGGTGTTACCCTTGGTGTGGCGAAGAACGTAGTCAGCCACGGCAACTAACGTGTACTCCTCGACAAACATCTCGCCATTCTCCATGACAAATGCCAAGCGGTCAACGTCAGGGTCGACGACAATGCCGAGGTCGGCACCCTCGCTGCGTACCACCTCCGATATCTCGGTAAGGTTCTCGGGTAGTGGCTCGGGGTTGTGTGCAAACTCGCCCGTAGGCTCGCAGTTAAGCTCTACAACATCGCAGCCAAGCTCGCGCAGTAGTGCGGGGATGACAACTCCACCAATAGAGTTAACAGCATCGACAACAACCTTGAACTTACGCTTGCGTACAACCTCGACATCCACCAGCGGCAGTGCCAACACCTGCTTGATATGTGTGGCATTAAAATCCTCACGTAGAACAACCTTGCCAATATTGTCAATCGTGGGGTAGTCCCACTCGACATCCTCGGCCATGTTAAGCACCTGCTTGCCCTCGGCGTCGTCGAGGAACTCACCACGCTCGTTTAGTAGCTTCAGAGCGTTCCATTGGCGCGGATTATGCGAGGCGGTAATTATAATACCACCATCTGCCTTATGAGTAATCACTGCCATCTCCGTACCTGGCGTAGTACACATGCCTACGTTAATGACATCGACACCCGTGCCGAGGAGTGTACCCTCGACCAGCGAGTCGACCATCGAGCCCGAGATGCGGGCGTCGCGGCCGACGACGATGGTGATGCGTTTATCTGGGTTCTTATCTTTGATAAGGCGTGCATATGCTGTGGTGAACTTAACGACATCTATAGGTGTGAGGTTCTCACCCTGTGCGCCACCGATAGTGCCACGTATGCCTGAGATCGATTTTATGAGTGTCATAATGTAAAAATTGTCTAAAACATTTTGCTATTTCTGACAAAATTATTAATTTTACGCGAATATTAAAAATAATTAGAAGATAATTTATTGCGAGATATGAGAACAATACCCTCTTCTGAGCTGATAATCAATGCTGATGGCTCGATTTTTCATCTGCACCTTAAGCCCGAGCAGCTGGCCGACATCGTCATCCTGGTGGGCGATCCTGGCCGTGTGGCTATGATTGCGGAATATTTCGATGAGAGAGAGTGCGAGGTGTCGAACCGCGAGTTTCATACCGTGACAGGTAGATATAAGGGCAAGCGTATGACGGTGCTCTCGACGGGTATCGGCATAGGTAACATCGACATCTGTGTAGCCGAGCTCGATGCTCTTGCTAACATCGACTTCGCGACACGTCAGGCAAAGAGTGAGTTTCGCCGTCTGACACTCGTACGCCTCGGTACGTCTGGTGCGATACAGGAGGATATTAATGTCGGCGACATCATCTTCTCGCGCACATCGCTCGGCTTCGATGGTCTCCTATCGTACTACGAGGGTAGGGACTCGGTATGTGACCTCGACCTTGAGCGCGCCTTCATGGAGCATACATCATGGTACGAGAAATTGCCATACCCCTACTTCGTGAATGCCGACAAGGAGCTATATGACCTCTTCAAGGATGCTACAACAGAGGGCATAACCATTGCCGCGCCAGGCTTCTACGCGCCACAGGGACGCTGGGTGCGCCTACGTCCACACGACATGGAGCTCAACGCCAAGATTGAGTCGTTCCGCTTTGGTGAGCGTCGTATCACCAACTTCGAGATGGAGGGCTCGGCACTCGCTGGCCTTGCTGCGCTCTTAGGTCATCGTGCTACGACCATCTGTGCCATCATCGCTCAGCGCGTAGCGAAGGATGCATGTACCGACTATAAGCCTTTTGTGCGGCGTATGATAGAGATGGCCCTCGACAAACTCTCGTTATTGTGATAGGGGGCATCTTCGAAACTTTGCTTGTCTGAAGAATGCTCATTTACGCTTAGTAAACCCCGCTTTTTCAGACTGCGACAAGGCTTCAAATCTAACCCCTTCTGACAACAAAGTGGTGGAAAGGTCGGTTATGTGGGGACGATTAGAATTTGCAAATAAGTTAAAAATAAAATAATAACAAAAAACTAACTAAGACTATGAAATTTACAGTATCAAGCTCAGCACTCTTATCGTTGCTCTCGACAACGGGTAAGGTTATCAGCAACAAAAACACGCTTCCCATCCTCGACTACTTCCTCCTCGAGCTTAAGGACAACGAGCTGACGGTGACGACATCGGACCTTGAGACCACACTTATTGGTCATCTTCATGTAGATAACGTGGAGCGTGAGGGCGTGATTGCCGCGCCTGCGAAGCTTATGCTCGACTCGTTGAAGGAGTTTCCTGAGATGCCCTTGGAGTTCGATGTTAACGATACGACATGGGAGATTCGTGTACGCTGGGCGAGTGGCTCGCTCTCTATCCCTGGCGCTAGCGCTGTGAGCTACCCCGCAATACAGGCTATAAGCCCCGAGCACAAGGAGATATATATGGACGTTGATATGCTTATCGCTGGCATCAACAAGACCATCTTCGCTACGGCTGATGATGAGCTTCGCCCCGTGATGAATGGTGTATACTTCAACTATGAGGAGGGCAAGGTTACCTTCGTGGCTACCGATGCTCACAAGCTCGTGCGCTCAATGAACGAGTATGCTGACGTTAACTTCAACGCCTCGTTTATCCTTCCAAAGAAGCCTGCAAACCTGCTCAAGGGCGTGCTGCTCAAGGAGGAGGAGCCCATCCGCGTAACCTTCGATGCTAAGAATGTGACCTTCGACCTCAAGAACTATAAGCTCGTTTGTCGTCTTATTGAGGGTAACTATCCCAACTATAATGCCGTGATACCCACCGCCAACCCCAACAAGGTGCTCGTTGACCGTGTGGAGCTTGTTAATGGCATCAAGCGTGTGGCAGTATGTTCTAACCCTACGACAAACCTTATCCGCATGGATATAGCTAACAACAAGATCAGCCTCGCGGCCCAGGATATCGACTTCTCAGTATCTGCTAACGAGACAATATCTTGCAGCTACGACGGCAGTCCCGTGACTATCGGCTTTAAGTCTACATTCCTTGTGGAGATACTCACCAACATCGACACTCCTACTGTACAGATCGAGCTCGCAGACTCTACCCGCGCTGGTGTCTTCAAGCCTGTATACGACGACAAGCACTCGGGTGAGGTGTTGATGTTGCTTATGCCGATGATGATCAACGCTTAATTTGTTGTGATAAAGGCATCATCTTCGACCTCTCAATCGCTGTGCTGAATGGGAAATACGCAAAAGTATGTCCCATCCAGCCCCGCATCTTAATCGAGGCCAAATCTAATGCCTTCTGACAACAAATTGGTTCTTTGTAGTGATAATGGTGCATCTACTTCCGCTAACGAATTATCTCGTCAATGGGCAGTACGCCTAAGTACAGCCCATCGCCTCGAAATTCGCCGAGCGTTGTATCTGCACCATTCTGACAACAAATTAG
>JAFUPR010000072.1 GCA_017481145.1 Alistipes sp.
CGCCAGATGCCCTTACGGACCACATCAGAACTCCCGCAACGAGAGCACCTTTTTGTCCATAATAATTATAAATACTGCAAATATACTATATCTCAACATTTTACCCCCTCTCGCAGGTCTCTTTTTTGACCATTAAGCCTAGTTTTCAGTCTGAATATGAAGGAATGCCGTCGATGGGATAGTACTCAAACGTACAGCTCATCGACGGCATTTTTTGTTAGTAAACGCAATCGCTCCTTATCATGAAGAATGGACGAAGTGCTCGAGAGACTTCATGATATTACGTGAATGGAGAATCATCGTCTTAGTCTCTGTAAGGATATTGAAGAAGAGCATGTTAGCCGATGATGAACCTCCAGTATCGCGAAGGCGACGCAACTGGTTCTGCATAACCTCGTCGATAAGGTCGAACATCTCGTCACGCTTGGTGAGGATAGATTCCATATTGTCGAACGTGCGCGAGCGTAGCATGTCGTTAATCTCGCCAAAGATATCCTCCACGCGATCGTTGATACGCTTGAGGTCGTACATCTGCTCCTTAGAGAGGCCCGTATGGTTATTATCCACATGCTTATAACATGGGCGGGTGATATGCAAGAGCGCCTTGCTGGTCTCAGAGATATAGTCCACCACCTGCACATAGAAGTGACCAGTGTTCACATCGCTCTCCTCGAGGCTACGTAACAGAGGTATTATCTCGTACTTCTGCTCGCGTGTCGAGTGATAGAAGTCCTCAGCCTCGCGCACCATATCGCGCAGCACCTTACGGTTCTCCTTAAATACGGCGACGATAGTGCGGTCGTATATCATCGTCACCTTCTCCATCGACGAGCACACATGCTCAGTATAGGCTATAAGTGCCTCCTCGGGGCTCTGCTTAAGCGTATCGCCAATCTTCGACACGGCAGATGCCTCCTCGACCTTCTCCTCCTTAGGCTTCGAGAAGTTGCTCTTGATAAGCAACACAAGACAAACCACCGTAACGCCTATGATGGCGACCTTACCTCCGTAGGCCAAGATGAGTGTCACCACAAGGGCAATGATGAAGCCTCCAACAGCCGTAATAAACCAGCCCATAATCACGGTCGTAACACCCGTGATGCGATATACAGCGCTCTCGCGTCCCCATGCTCGGTCTGCAAGCGACGATCCCATAGAGACCATAAATACGACGTATGTCGTAGAGAGAGGCAACTTAAGCTGTGTGCCTATAGATATAAGGACAGCGGCAGCTGTAAGGTTTACCGTAGCACGTATAAGGTCGTAGTTTACATCGCCACGCTCCTCCTCAGGAAGCTGCACGAAGCGACTATTGATAAACTCCTTGACACGCTTAGGTGTGATGGCAGCGAGAGCATCGTTCATGCGGCGTGCACCACGCACGATACCACGCGATGCTACCGTAGCCTCGCTATTTGTAGGTGCCTCCTCACTCTGCGACGAGAGCTTGCGCTCGGTCTCGATAACACGCATAGCCTTCTTCGAAGTAAAGAGCGTGATGACCATAACTATACCTGCAGCGCACATAATACCGAAGTTGGCAACCGTAGGCTTCGACAGATCCGACATAGATGTCAAGGGGACATCGCTATTCTGCGCCAACATATATGAATCGTAGCCCGCGTACGGAACACCGATAAAGTTAACAAGGTCGTTACCCGCAAAGGCAAGAGCCAACGAGAAGGTACCCGCAAGGATAGACACGCGCAAGATATTTACCCTACAACGCTGCAATATCCATAGCAACAGCGAACTGCCGAGCCATAGGATAAGCAAGGCCATACCCGTATTCTCATTAACATAATCCTTCAACACCTCGGGGATAAGCGTCGTACTCTTCAAGCCCTTGAATACCGTAAAGTAGATGATACCTGCCAGCGTAATACCGCACCACAAAGCACCAAAGCGACTGAACATCTTACTATAACGGAAGGTAAAGATAATACGCGAGATGTACATCAGCAGGTGACCCGTAAAGAACGCCAAGACCACCGACAGGAGGATACCCGAGACTATGGCTAAGGCATTACCCGAGTTGATAAACTCGCCAAGCGATGCCGTCGTTGCGCCACCCCATATATTATATAGAGCCAGCGACATGGCCGAGCCAAGCAAGCCGAAGACAAGCGATACGGTCGTCGAGGTGGGTAGGCCGAGGGAGTTGTATATATCCAAGAGGATGATGTTCGAGAGCATCATACCGAGGAAGAGAATCATAATATCCTCGTAGGAGAACATCGCTGGGTAGAAGACACCACTACGTGCCACATCCATCATGCCACTCGATGTCATCACACCAACCATAACACCTACGCCTGCCACCGCAAGGATCAGATTCTTCTTGGCTACCTTCGAGCCAAAGGCTGCATTGAGAAAGTTAACAGCATCGTTCGATACGCCAACGACAATGCCCATTACGGCGAGAACCGCCAAAGTGATTACTATAAATAGATCCATAAATCAAATGTTTCTGCCACAAAGATACTATATAATTGTTACATTTCTGTTACATTTTTGTTAAGCCAATGTAACAATTGTAATATATATATATAATACCTATTTATAAAAAAGGGTATCATAATTCTTGTTTTATTACTAATTTTATACTAAATTTGTGTGATAAAACAAAAATGGAATGAGCAAATATCGCATATTGGTTGTCGATGACGAGGAGTCGTTGTGTGAGATACTGAAGTTTAACCTTGAGCGTGAGGGCTATGAGGTGACAACGACACTCAGTGCCGAGGAGGCGCTATCGATGAATATTGGAGGCTTCGACCTGATAATTCTCGACATCATGATGGGTGAGCTTAGTGGCTTTGGCCTCGCGCGCATACTACGCAAGCGCCCCGAGACAGCGACGATGCCCATAATATTCTGCTCGGCTCTCGACTCGGAGGCTGACAAGATTAAAGGTCTTGATATTGGCGCCGACGACTACATATCGAAGCCCTTCTCCGTGGCTGAGGTGATGGCACGCGTACGTAGCGTTCTGCGTCGCTCGAAGCGTAATATCGCGACAGAGAGCCCTGCAGACGACGACATACTCACGTATGAGACCCTCGTAGTGAACAACCGCAATAAGAGCTGCACGCTCGAGGGTGCAGAGGTAGCGCTCACGCGCAAGGAGTTCGACATACTCGTCTTGCTACTATCGAACCGTGGCACGATACTCTCGCGCGAGCAGATAATGAAGCGCGTATGGAGCGAGGAGGTTGTGGTACTCGATCGTACGATAGATGTTAACATCACACGTCTACGCAAGAAGTTAGGCATATATGGTAATAATATAGTAACACGAACAGGCTATGGCTATGGATTCAAAATCTAAGATTATCAGCTACCGCGGCGGTATGTACCTGCTGCTGACGATACTTATCGTAACACTTATTGGCGGATTTATAACATACCACTTCTCGCTGCTGAGCCATAATAGCAGCATCAGCGACATCGACGAGGGCATCTTCTACGCCATCATAGGCGTGGCAGTAGTCTCTATCATCATTGCCCTAATGCTCGCCGTGCGCCTCAATCGCAACCTCAAGAGCCTCGACCGCGTAGCCACAGCAATGGAGAATGGAGCAGACATAGAGTCGGCTCCCAACTTCGCCAACGACGAGCTCGGCGACATTTCACGCCACATTATCGACCTCTACCGCCGTCTACGCGAGGCCTCGAGCGATGCACAACGCGAGCACGACAACGCCATGCACGAACACCAGGAGAAGTTGCGCATCAAGCGCCAGCTCACAAATAACATCAACCACGAGCTTAAGACCCCCGTGGCAGCGATACAGGGATACCTTGAGACGATGACGACATCAAAGGATATAACACCCGAGGAGCGCGACATATTCATATCTAAGTGCTATGCACACTGCCAGCGCCTCACGCAACTCCTCAACGACGTATCAACAATCACACGCCTCGAGGATGGCAGCAGCCGCATTGAGAGGGAGAACATCGACCTGCGCGGCATCATCGACGAGATAGCCTCGGAGGTGGCACTCCTCCCCGACGAGAAGCGTATGCGTATGAACATAATGCTACCCTCACCAATGCCCGTCATGGGTAACACCTCGCTGTTGATGTCAATATTTAAGAACCTCACGGATAATGCCATAGCCTACTCTGGTGGCCGCGATATATATGTCAAGCTTGTGAGTGAGGATGACAAGATGTATACTATATCGTTTGCTGACAACGGCATAGGTGTCGACGATGACCATATAGCGCATATATTTGAGCGTTTCTACCGCATTGATGCTGGCCGCTCGCGTAAGCTCGGTGGCACAGGCCTCGGCCTCTCGATAGTGAAAAACTCGGTGCTCTTCCATGGTGGCGACATCACGGTTGAAAACCGCAAGGTCGGAGGTCTGGAGTTTACACTCACCCTGCCCAAAAGTAATTAGGAATTTCGACTGCGCTAACGCTCCGCTCAACATGACAGAGAGGAAGAGGAGCGCGAAACTAATTTCTTGTCAGAAGGGGTTAGATGTGGCCTCGATTAAGAAATTGGGCTGGATAGGACATACTTGACGTATTTCCTATTCAGCCCAATGATTGAGAGGTCGCAGATAACCCCTTATCACAAGAAATTACCAGAGGTTGCGAGGATAAATCCCCCTCTCAATAAGCTCCTCAATTTTCGATACGAGTAGCGGCTTATCCTCTTTGTATGTCACGCCAAACCAATCACTTGTAGTCTTAAGAACACGCATAGAGGCTGTGCCATCGTTGATAAGTTTGTTCACCATCTTGGGAATATAGAACTCAGACTTGAGGTTGTCGATATTCTCGGCAAGGAACTCCTTAAAGTAGCTCTCTGAGTGACGGAAATAGTCGGGAGTAAAGCCAAAGAGGTTCATTGATACTGGCGTGTCCTCAGCTAAGGGTTCATCGGCACCATCATCATGGAACACGATAGTACCATCAACACGCTCAATCTGCGTGCGCTCAACCATACTTAGGAGGTTGCCATCGGCATCTACAGCACACACACCACGTGATACCGTACCGTTATCCGAGAGCGTCTTATTCACCTGATATCCAACCATGCAGTAGCGACCCTCAGAGCCCTCAAGTGTCTTGAGGTAGTCGCTAATGGTAGCGTAGGCCTCACGACCATAGAAGTCATCAGCATTGATGACGGCAAAGGGCTCGTTGATGCTCTTAGCAGCCATCATGACTGCGTGATTTGTGCCCCATGGCTTCTGACGTCCCTCGGGCAGGGTGAAGCCCTCGGGGAGGTAGTCTAGCTCCTGGAATACATACTCAACGGCAATCTTACCACCGAAGCGCTCGGCATTAAAGACCTCCTTAAAGTCGGCCTCGAAGGTGTGGCGTATGACAAATACAACCTTACCAAAGCCAGCACGTATAGCATCGTAGACCGAGTAGTCGATGATAGCCTCACCATTAGGGCCAACACCATCCATCTGCTTGAGTGAGCCATAGCGCGAGCCCATGCCCGCAGCTAAGACCAAAAGTGTAGGTTTTACCATAGCGATATATCTTTAATTTTGTTAAATTCGTAGCACAAAGGTAAAAAAGTTATTGTAAAATACCAAGTATCCCACCATTTTCGTTATCTTTGTCGGGTTATATGTAAATATGTGTAAGTATGCTACGAGGATTCTGGGAATATCTCACTGATAAGCGTCAGCTGTCGATGCGCGACCGCACCACCGACGAGCTGCACTGGAGGGTAAACCTCACACCCATAGGCTTAGGGGCGGTAGTGACGGCATTGGTGCTAATACTCTTTGTCACCCTACTTCTGCTTATGGCCTACACCTCCATCCTCGACATCCTCCCAGGCTACCGCACAAAGGCTGAGCGTACGAACGAGGCGCTCGTTGAGAGCATCATGCGCATAGACCTCATGGAGCGCAACATGGCTGAGCTACTATCGTACAACGAGGCTGTAGCTACGGTCATGGGGGGCAGCACGCCAGCGCTACACTCAACGGTTATGACTGACACCATACGTTATGATAAGTCGCGAATACTACCCACACGTGCCGACTCGTTGCTGCGCGCAGCACTGGAGAGCACAACAGGCGACTACTCGCTAACAAATACCAAGCCGCTGCAATCCGAGGCTGCAATGTTCAGCGCACCGATGCGAGGTACCATAACACGCAACTTCGATGCCCCCGAGTCGAGCTACGACGTAGCCATCATGTCGCTAAACGACGAGGATAGCGTCACAGCTATAGAGAATGGCACGGTCATAGCCACCGAGAGCATGGCCGATGGCACTAAGAGCGTGACAATACAGCATGCTGGCGGCTATCTATCTGTATATAAACACCTCGGCGAGGTGCTCGTACGTAAGGGTCAGGCCGTGCAGAGCGGTGCCGTGATAGGACGTCTCAGCACCACAGAGGGCGGCATCAAGACAGGAGCAGAGCTCAGCTTCGAGCTATGGCGTGATGGCACAGCCGTAGACCCCGAGCGCTACATCCTCTTTTAATTTAAAACGCAGCAACCATGGCTATCGAGAGAGTAACAATACTTGGCTCAACAGGCTCCATAGGAGTGCAGACGCTCGACATCGTGCGTCGCCACCCCGAGCGTTTCAGTGTGACGACGCTCGTGGCTCATAGCCGCTGGAGAGAGTTAGCTGACCAGGCACGCGAATTTGGCGTGGAGAGTGTGGTGATAGGCGACGAGCGTCACTATGCAGAGCTTAAGGAGGCGCTCAAAGATACAACAATCGAGGTTATGGCGGGTAGCGAGGCTATAAATCATGTGGCACGTAGCTATCGCAGCGATACGATAGTAAACGCCTTAGTGGGTTACGCGGGACTGCACCCCACTGCATTGGCCATAGAGAGCGGCAAGCGCATAGCCTTAGCCAACAAGGAGACATTGGTCGTCGGTGGCGACATAATCATGTCGGCAGCACAACGTAAGGGCGTCGACATCCTCCCTATCGACTCTGAACATTCGGCTATCATGCAGTGCTTAGAGGGAGAGCGCAGGGAGAGCATACGCAACCTTATTATAACATGCAGCGGTGGCGCACTACGCGACATTCCACGCGAGGCTCTTGCGACGGTAACACCCGAGAGGGCGCTAAAACACCCCCAGTGGTCTATGGGAGCGAAGATAACCATCGACTCGGCAACACTCGTGAATAAGGGTTTCGAGGTTATCGAGGCGCGCTGGCTCTTCGACATTGAGCCCAAGCGCATAAAGGTTGTCATACACCCACAATCTATCGTTCACTCGATGGTGGAGTTCACCGATGGCTCGGTGAAAGCGCAACTCGGCAATGCCGACATGCACACACCCATAAGCTACGCGCTACTATACCCCGAGCGTGCAGTGGAGGCCATGGAGAAGTTCTCGATACACGACTACCCTACGCTCACCTTCGCAGCCCCCGACCGCGAGAAATACCCAGCATTGGATATCGCCTACGAGTGTCTCGAGCGCGGAGGAACGGCAGCATGCACGATGAACGGAGCTAACGAGGTTGCGGTGGCAGCCTTCCTTGGACATAGGTGCGGATATATGGATATTGTGGGTGCCATACGCTACGCCCTGGATAATGCCTCATTTGAGGCACACCCCACACTTGCGGACTACGATAGTGCCAACCTCGAGGCACGAGCTTTAGCCGAAAGATACCTAACACGTCAAAGATAACAATACTAACAAAATAAGTAAACAGAGATTAATACTATGAGTGGAATACTATTACAGGTCATACAATTCTTTGCATCGCTATCACTACTTGTGCTCATCCACGAGTTTGGTCACTACATCACAGCACGCATGTTCGGCATACGTGTCGAGAAGTTCTACCTCTTCTTCAACCCATGGTTTACGCTCTACAAGCGTAAGATAGGCCATACGGAGTACGGCATAGGCTGGTTGCCAATGGGCGGCTACGTGTCGTTGGCGGGCATGATTGACGAGTCGATGAACGTCGAGCAGATGAAGGCCGAGCCCCAACCTTGGGAGTTTCGTACTAAGCCAGCATGGCAGAGGCTTATCGTCATGCTTGCAGGTATTGTGATGAACGTACTGCTTGCCATGGTCATCTACTCGGGTCTGCTATACACCAATGGCCAGACCTACTTCCATAGCGACGATATCAAGGAGGGCTATATCTTCAATGAGCGCGCCGAGACTCTCGGCTTCGAGGATGGCGATAAGATTGTAGCTATCGACGGCAATAGAATAGTGAACATCAACGAGATACGCGAGCGCCTTATCATCACCGATGGTAACCGCAAGGTCACCATCCTCCGCGATGAACAGGAGCAGGACATAACCATCGCCCTCAAGGAGTTGGTTGCCATGCGTGAGGATGGCACCATCACCGACTTCTGCCGTGTAAACATACCCTTTATTATCGACGAGGTTAAGGCCGAGAGCGCTCGCGAGGCAGGCATCGAGGCAGGGGATAGGGTTATCGCCATCAACGACGTGCCCGTCAGCGACCTGACCCATGGTCGCGAGCTACTTAAAAAGTTGGCTAACAGCGAGGCACGCATAGCCTTGCTACGTGGCGACTGCGACACTCTGCAACTTAACATTCCAGTAAACGGCAAGGCACAGATAGGTGTCAACACCAAGCTCATAAAGCCCCGCACTCGCGAGTATGGTTTCTGGGAGTCGATACCCGCAGGTGCATGCTACACGTGGGATAAGATTGCATCGTACTGGGAGCAGCTCAAGATGATTGTCAACCCCGACACGAAGGGCTATAAGGAGCTCGGTGGCTTCATCGCCATAGGTAGCATCTTCCCCGAGGAGTGGAGTTGGATTAACTTCTGGTCGCTCACGGCATTTATATCTATAGTCCTCGCAATCATGAACCTGCTGCCCATCCCTGGTCTCGATGGTGGTCATGCCCTCATCACCCTCTGGGAGATGATAACACGTCGTAAGCCAAGCGATAAGTTCCTCGAGGTGCTGCAATATATAGGCCTCGGATTTCTCATACTACTGATGCTCTACGCCAACGGTAGCGACATTGTACGACTATTTAGCTAACCCCTATGGCAAAGATTAAACGAGCATACTTCTGCACCTCGTGCGGCAATGAGACCTCTAAGTGGCTGGGGCGATGCCCCGCCTGTGGCGAGTGGAACACCATCTCGGAGCACATTGTCGCCAAGGAGTCGTCGTCGATAGCCTCACGCGTGGCGTCAGTACCCAAGGCCGAGCCTCGCAAGGTTCAAGACATCACGTCGGAGGTCACCAAGCGTATAGCCTCGGGTAATAAGGAACTTGACCGCGTGTTAGGCGGTGGCATAGTCCCTGGCTCACTCATTCTCCTTGGTGGCGAGCCTGGCATAGGCAAGTCAACACTCTCACTGCAGCTCGCACTCACGGATAATGGCCTTACGACACTCTATGTCTCGGGCGAGGAGTCGGCCGAGCAGATTAAGATGCGCGCAACACGCATAGGCATAAACAACGAGGAGTGTACAGTATTTACAGAGACGCTTCTCGAAAATATCGTGGCGCAAATCGAGGAGCGGCGCCCCGACATCGTCATCATCGACTCCATACAGACCATATCTACCGACCTTGTGGAGTCGTCACCAGGCAGTGTTACACAGGTAAGGGAGTGCGCTGCGACACTTCTAAAGGTGGCAAAGAGCAACGGTATAGCCATCTTTATCATCGGCCATATCACGAAGGATGGCACCATCGCGGGCCCCAAGATTTTGGAGCATATTGTCGATGTTGTCCTTCAGTTTGAGGGCGATGGCAACAACACCTACCGCATACTTCGTGGCATAAAGAACCGCTTTGGTGCCACCTTCGAGATAGGTGTCTTCGAGATGCGCGACACGGGTCTCAGGGAGGTCGCCAACCCCTCGGAGGTACTCCTCACACACTACGACGAGCCCCTTGCGGGGTGCTCCGTGGGTGCAGCTGTGGATGGTCTCCGCCCCTACCTTATCGAGGTGCAGGCCTTAGTTAGTGGTGCGGCATACGGCACTCCACAGCGCTCGACGACGGGTTTCGACCAGCGACGACTGAATATGCTGCTCGCGGTCTTGGAGAAGCGCGTGGGCATGAAGATGTTTCAGAAGGATGTATTCTTAAACTTCGCTGGTGGCTTCAAGATTGCCGACACGGGCATGGACCTTGCCATCATCGCTGCCATCATATCGTCGTACTACGATCGCCCACTGATGGAGAGGGTGTGCTGCGCTGGCGAGATAGGCCTCTCGGGAGAGGTGCGCCCCGCACCACGCACCGAGCAACGCATCATGGAGGCGGCGCGCCTCGGCTTCAAGCGCATCGTTGTGTCGAGCTTCGCACAGAAGGGTATGAAGACACCAAAGGGCATCGAGGTGGTCTATATATCGAGCATCGAGCAGCTGCCCAAGGCGCTATTTTAGCGACGACGACTTGTACGGTACAGATTTTGATACTCTCACAGCACAACCAGCGGTGAGAGTATCATTTTTTGTATTGCTATGAAAGTAACCGACTTCGATAACATAATCTCCTCTGAGCGCCTCACGCTCATCGACTTCTACGCCACATGGTGTGGCGCCTGCCGCGCCATGGATCCGACGCTCGACCGCATAGCCTTGGCTATGAGCGATGTCGTCACCCTCGTGCGTGTCGACACCTCGGCCATATCGAGCATCCCGCTTGTACGCCGCTATAATATCGTCGCCGTACCCACGCTGATACTCTTCCGTCGTGGCGAGGTGCTATGGCGCGAGAGCGGCATCCTAAGCTTCAGCCATTTATTAGAAGTCATCCACCGACAGCAGATGAGGATGTACTGATAACAAAAAAGAGACTTTCGGTCTCTTTTTTATTATATATACTCTAATCGCCAGTCAAGCTCCTCTCTAATAATCTCCTTTACTCTGCACTCGGGCATAGACTCCAAGAGCGAGGGGATACCAACCTTAACAGACATATCGCGTGAGGCGACATAGCACATGAGCGCAACGACGCCATTGGCGATATAGCGTGAGTCGGGGTTAGCCCGCACAGCCTTCTCCGAGGCGATAAATGCCACCTCCGAGGTGGTACGCTCATTACGCGAGGCGGCCATAAGGGCGGCGTAGGCTATCATCTCGTTGCTCTCGGTAGACCACACGCCTATAAGCGAGTTGATGTCGTAAATCTTCGACAGAAGGGCGAAGGCCAGCTCCTCGGCCAGCTCCGCATTGGCAATGCCGCGCGACCAGAAGGGGAACTCATGTACATCGACGCTCTTAGGGTCGGCAATATGGCATGCGGCGAGCTTAAGCTCGCGCACCTGCTGGCGGTAGAGGTACTTAGCAAAGTCGTAGTCCTTAGGCTCCGTGGCGACAATCTCGCGGATTGTGGCAATGCTAACGCCATAGTTAAGGCCATAGGACTGTCCATCGTTAGCCATACTCTCGGCCACAGCACCATTCATCTGCTTACGCAGACGGCCGAGAAGCGCTATCATCTTCTGTGTATTATCCATCAGTGTCACTATTTAGGGTTAGCGAACATCACCGTAGCGCCAAACTCATATATAGGGAGTATGCGGCGTGTCAGCACCTCCTGGCCGAGCATCACCGACACCTCAGCATTGTTGGCATAGTGGTATGCTACGATACCCTTCTCATCGCCCGCGGGGTAGTCCCACGCCGAGGGAGCGATAGTGACCATGACAATCTCGCCATTAAGGTCGCTCTTCTCGACAAGACCTCGTTCGGCACTAAAGCGCTGAATGACATACGATGTGATATCTATCTCTACAGGCATGAGCACACGATGGGTTGTAGACACAACCTCGTGCTCACCGTAGAAGAGCTCCAGGTATTCGCGCTCCAAGCGGTCAATCTCCCTAAGCGCACACTCAAGACCTCCGCCATAGACACCCTCGCCGAGCTCACCCGTAACGAGGTCAAGACGCGCACGGCGCAAAGCGAATATCTGCTCGGCGGCATCGTAGGCGGCATCCTCCTGAGCCACCTCGACCGTAGAAAGACGATCTATAGGAATAGGCTTTAGGTACTCCTCAGCATCACGCTCAGATGCTGAAATATCCGTAGCGTAGTATGCAGCATCCTTAAGGACTGCTACATCGGCAGCAACGATACGCGCCTGCTCGCGGTCAACGAACGAGGCTCGCTTACCCAGGAGTTTCTGGGCATAGCGCGCGTAGACGCCCGCCGTGAACCTTTCCGTCTCGACCGTGATGTCGACAACAAGCGTCGTTGTGGCCTCCGCAACTACGGTATTACCACTCTCCTTATATACGCCGATACGTTTCTTCACCACCTGCTGAGCTGTAGCATCCACCATAATGGCCGAGAGTAGCAGTGCAGCTATAATAAACGATATTCTTCTCATAGTTTATAGTTTTTGCTTATGCTGCAAATATACTTATTATTTCCGTAATCTCAAAATGCGAGGTAGAACTCCTCCGTAAGGTGGCGATAGTCCGACGTATAGCTTCCATCGCTACCATGTATCGTAAGACTATCACAGCGTGGCATTATGGGGCTGTCGGTAAGCACGAACTCCATAAGTGTACGTTTAGGCGCCTCGCCCTCACGTGTGACAACATCCGTAAGACGGCATAGCCACAGACGACCAAAAGCAACACGACGAAACAAGGCTGCGCCCTCAGTGGGGAGGACAACGCTAAGCCTACCTCCATCCACGAGCATACGCTCCGCCGTGGCGACAAGCTCCTCATAGCCAAGCGTATCGGTATGACGCGCCGTGCTACGCTGCACATCAGGCGAGCGTAGTGCATCATTGAAGTATGGGGGGTTAGATATTATATGGTCAAATGGCTCGTTAGGTATGAACTCCCTAACATCCGCCCGAAGCACCGTGATACGGCTATGCCATGTCGACTTATCGACATTATACTGTGCCTCCTTGGTAGCCAGGGCATCTATATCTATAGCCGTAACATGCGCCTCGGCATAGCGTTGTGCCATCATAAGGGCAATAAGTCCCGTGCCAGTGCCTACGTCCAAGACTCGGCGACACCCCTCAACACTCGCCCAGGCGCCAAGAAGCACACCATCGGTGCCTATCTTCATCGCCGAGAGGCTATCATCTATCTCAAACTGCTTAAACTTAAACATATCAGCTACGGGCAGGTTCATGCTAATCAAACATTCCCGAGATGCCCACACCAAAGAGGGCATAGTCGTAGCGCACGGGGTCCTCGGCAGAGAACTCCCTGAGCGAGGCTGTGAGCTCCTCAACAGCCTTCCAGTCGCTCTGCTTGCGGCTGAGCAACCCAAGGTTACGTCCCATACGTCCCGTATGCACATCCAAGGGCATATATAGTGCCGACATAGGTATCTTATCCCACAGGCCGAAGTCCACACCATGCTCATCGCGGCGCACCATCCACCTAAGGTACATACACAGACGCTTACATGCTGCACCTCGCTCTATCGACGAGAGGTGTTTCTCGGCATGGACATCGTGGGGAACAGAGAGGAAGTCGCGCCTAAAATCCGCAAGCACAGGGCGTAGGTCGCCATGCTCAGCATAGCCCTGCTCGAAGTAGTTACCAAGGCTACCCCACATGTTATATATATGTCGCAACGAACGAACAAAATCCTGGAAATCACGGCCATTGAAGGTGCGATGCACATATTTCTCCAGCATAGCAAGCTCCCTATCCGAAGCGTTAAGGACAAAGTCCTCAGGGGCATTATCCATATAGTCCATCATACGATGGGCGCTTTTGACGATAGCGCGACGATTGCCCCAGGCGATGGTCGAAGCCATAAATCCCGCAATCTCTACATCACCACGCAAAGAGAACGAGTGAGGCACGCTTATAGGGTCGGCCTCGATAAACTCCTCGTTATTAAACCTATCATGGAGACGCTCAAGGAGCTCCCTAAGCTCCTCGTAACGCATATCACAATATAATGTTTCCATCCGACATCTGTATCTTACGATCCGACTTATCCGCGAGCGTCTCGTCGTGTGTGACGATGACGAAGGTCTGGCCTGCACGCTCACGCAGCGTGAAGAAGAGGCTCTGTATCTCCTCGCGCGTTGCTGTATCAAGGTTTCCCGTAGGCTCGTCAGCAAGGACAACCGTGGGATTATTGGCTAAGGCACGAGCTATCGCCACGCGTTGCTGCTCGCCACCCGAGAGCGCCGAGGGCTTATGCTCCACGCGGTGCGACATCTCGACCATAGCAAGGAGCTCGCGACCACGCACCTCAGCATCCTTACGCCTCATGCCCGCAATAAGCATAGGCATCATCACATTCTCCAATGCCGTAAACTCAGCCAAGAGGTGGTACGACTGGAAGATGAAGCCTATGTGGCGGTTACGAAACGAGGAGAGGGCATCGTCACCAAGCGTACTTAGCGACACACCATCAACAAGGACATCGCCACCATCGGGCTTAAGGAGCGAGCCCATGATTTGCAGGAGCGTGCTCTTGCCAGCGCCACTGGCGCCCACGATAGAGACTATCTCGCCATGCTCGACCCTCATAGACACGCCATGTAATACCTCCAAAGCGCCAAAGCGCTTAACTATATCTCGAACCTCAATCATAGCGATTTATAATGTTTACTTAGTTCCAATATCTGGCGTGTGGCAGCAACATCGTGGACACGAAGTATAGCCTCTCCGCCACGTAGCGCCTCCCAAGCAAAGGCTAAAGATCCAGGCAGTGCCTCCTCAGGCGTCAGCCCCAACGGTTTATATATCATCGACTTACGCGACACTCCCACCAACAAAGGATAACCCAACGCTCTGAGCGTATCTAAGCCCCGCATAAGTTCATAGTTCTGCTTCAAGGTCTTAGCAAATCCAAAGCCTGGGTCGAGGATTATATTTTCGCGTACGATGCCAGCACGTTGTAGCTCCTCGCCGCGGCGTCCCAAGAAATCGGCGACATCCTTAACCACATCGCCATAGTCCGTCATCATCTGCATAGTCTGCGGCTCGCCACGCATGTGCATGGCCACATACGGCAGACCGAGGCGCGCGACAACATCGACCATAGCCTCATCGGCCTTACCTGCCGAGATATCGTTGACGATAACGTCGCCAAACTCCGCATACGCTCTGCTCACTATCTCCGAACGAAACGTATCGACCGATACGACGACATCGCAACGAGCATCGCGCACAGCCTCAAGGCCCATACGCACTCTACGCCACTCCTCCTCCAAGTCGACATCCTTAGCACCTGGGCGCGACGAATAACCGCCAATATCAACAATCGTAGCACCCTCGCCCACAGCTCTATCCACCGAACGAGAGGCCTCCGTCGCCGACACATTGCGGCTCGCACCATAGAACGAGTCGGGCGTGAGATTGACAATAGCCATTATATGGCTATCGCTAAGATTTATGGTCGACGGCTTTAGAATCATAGCACAATTTACGATGTAGCTGCTCGACATCCTCGGCAAGCTCCTCCAAGTCTATATTTACGATGGCATAGCGGGCTCTATGGACACGCTCCTCGTCGGAGAGTTGGTTATTCATGCGCGCCTCGATCTGCTCACGCGTAGCTCCATCACGGAGCATGGCTCGCTCCAAGCGCAATGGCGCGGGAGCCATGACCGCAACGACTGCGTCTACCCTATCCTCAAGGTGCGCCTCGAAGAGTATCGCCGACTCTAACACCACATAGTCGCCATCTTGCTCCGAAGCCCAGAGGTCGAAATCATCCATAACAGCGGGATGGACAATGGCATTGAGTGCAGCAAGCTCCTCGGGGTGCGAGAAGACTCGCTCGGCGAGGTATGTTCGGTTGATACCCTCGTCGGTATATACCTCGGCACCGAAGCGCTCAACGAGAGCCTCACGTAACCTCTGGCTGTCGTTCATCAATCCCTTAGCACGGCTATCAGCATCGTACACAGCAACACCATAGCCCTCGAGTAGCGAGCATACACGACTCTTGCCTGAGCCTATACCACCAGTAATACCTACCTTATACATATACTGTCGATTACTCCTCCCTGCTCACAAGCGTAGGTGCTGGGCCCACGGCTATAACCTCGATATCGCTCATACGCGCAGCAAGAGCCTGCTGCATAGATAGCGTGGTGATGTGCTTATACGTCAGGCCTTCATCGTCCGTAACCTCCTTATCGAACGTAAGCTCCGACGAAGGTACGGCAAATCTGCTGCGACTCGACGAGAAGGTATAGTTTATAAGGTCTGTACCCTTACCACGAATGGTGCAGTCGACCTCGAACGCGTCGCCATCAACGACAACCGTAACCTCATGATCTGTCGTGTACGTATCGCCGAGCTTGGTGATATACCACAAGACAAAGGCCGCAACAAGCATAGCGACATAGGCGGGAGATATCGCCCCACGCAACCAGCTAAAGAACTTTCTGATTCTATCCATAGATATTGGGTTGTTCTAAATATTAACAAGCGCAAAGTTAAAAAAATAAGCCGCAACCTCAAAGAGATTACGACCTATTTTTTCAACATATATTGTTTTCAGCACTACTCAGCCTTAGTCTCAACGTCCAAGGCCTTAGCAGCCTTCTTACGCTGAAGGTCGTAGGCAATAGGCGTAGCCACGAATACTGAAGAGTAAGTACCAATAACGATACCGAGAATCAACGCGAAGACGAAACCACGGATGGTCTCACCACCGAAGATGAAGATAGCCAAAAGCGTTACCAACGTAGTACCCGAGGCGTTAACCGTACGTGACAACGTAGCGCAGATAGCGTTGTCGATGTTGGTCTTAATATCACGCTTAGGATACAGGCCGATATACTCGCGGATACGGTCGAAGATAACCACTGTATCGTTGATGGTATAACCGATGATGGTCAAAATTGCAGCGATGAACGCCTGGTTAACCTCCAAGTTGAAAGGCATGATAGCATAAAGCATCGAGAAGAAGCCGATAACAAGGATAGCATTATGAGCCAACGCCATGGTTGCACCCATAGCCCACTGCCAACGACGGAAACGGATGGCGATATAAACGCCGATAGCCACAAGCGAGATGAGCACCGCGATGAGCGAGTTCATGGTCATCTCCGACGAGATAGACTCGTTAACCTGCTCCGACGATGCGATACCCCACTGAGCGATACCCTCACCCGTCGTGCGGAACTCCTCGAAGCCAAAGCCGTCGAGCGTGAAGAACTCATCGAGAGCTGCGAACAACAGACGGTCAACAGCATCGTTAGCAGCCTCACCCTCGAGACCCTCGGGCTGGTACTGCGTAACGATACGCACCTGGTTCTCGGCACCGAACTGCTTAACCTCAACTGAAGAGTTAGCAGCATCAGCTACAGCCTCGAACTCAGCCTCAAGGCTCTCACGTACCTTCTCAACATCTACTGCCTCGTTGAACTTAACGACATACGAACGACCACCCGTAAAGTCAACACCACGGTTAAGACCGAGCGTCATGAGTGATACGATAGATGCCACGATAAGTGTACCAGAGATGATATATGAGTACTTACGCTTAGATACGAAGCTAAACTTAACATTCTTCAAGAAGTTCTCAGAGAATGGACGCGAGAATGATATGTTACCACGACGAGCAATGTGCGACTCGATAAGTACGCGTGTGATGAATATCGAGCAGAAGAGCGACGTGATGATACCAAGAACAAGCGTTGTAGCGAAGCCCTTAACAGGACCTGTACCGAAGAAGAAGAGAACAACACCCGTGATGATAGTCGTGAGGTTACCGTCGATAATAGCCGAGTAAGCGTTCGAGAAACCATCCTTAATAGCCAAGGTGAGACCCTTACCTGCAAGCAACTCCTCCTTAATACGCTCGAAGATGATGACGTTAGCATCCACGGCCATACCCATGGTGAGCACGATACCAGCTATACCAGGGAGTGTCAACACAGCTCCGAACGATACAAGCACACCCATCAACAAGAATACGTTGAAGATAAGTGCAGCACTTGCCATCCAACCTGCCGTTTTGTAGAACAAGGCCATGTAGAGGAGTACGAGCACGAATGCCAATACGAACGAGATAAGACCTGCCGAGATAGACTTCTCACCAAGCGATGGACCTACAACCTCCGAGTAGATGATGGTTGCGGGTGCAGGCGACTTACCAGAGCTAAGCACGCTTGCAAGATCCTCTGCCTCCTGAGCCGAGAAGTTACCCGTGATTGATGACTGACCGCCATCGATACGACCATTTACGCGAGGAGCTGAATATACATAGTTATCAAGAACGATAGCAATAGACTTGCCTACGTTGGCACCAGTGATGTTACCCCACTCGATAGCCGTCTTCGAGTCCATAGTCATAGATACCTCGAAGCCACCATACTGACCACCCTGAGCACGTGCCGAGGTGATACCTGAACCATCCAATGCAGGCATCATTGCGCCATTCTCGCCCTTCAAGGCGTAGAGAAGGAATGTACCCTGTGAGCTATCCAACGAGCTCTTGTTAGACCATGCGAGCTTAACATCCGAAGGGATGAGAGCATCAACACCATCAATTGCGAGGTACTCGTTGATACGCATGATGTTGCTCTTATCAGCAGCTGCTACAAGGGGTGCGCTAACGCCGAACGACTGAGTCTTACCCTCATTGTCAAGAGCAGGATAGTTGACCGTGAGCAACTCGCTCATAGGAGTATAGCTAACCTCAGCCTCATCCGCACCCTGAGCCAAAAGATACTCGCGAACAATAGCATCAGCATCAGCAAACAATACCTGCTGAACAGCGTTAACATCGTCAACGTCGCATACCTCCCAGAACTCAAGGTTGGCTGTAGATGCCAACAACTTGCTCACGCGCTCGGGCTCCTTAACACCAGGAAGCTCAACCATGATACGGTTGGTACCAGTAATGGGCTGGATGTTGGGCTGCACAACGCCGAGAAGGTCGATACGTGTTACCAACACCTCGTTCATCTTAGATACCGAGTCGTCGAGGATATTCTTAAGGTCACGAGCGATAGCCGAAGCGTCGTCTGTGCCATAGATAGCCTTAAGGTCGGCCTTGGGCATAGCGGCAACGTATGCATCGATGATGCCACTGGGCGACTCCATCTTCGACGCCTTCTTCAAGGCAGCCTCAATACTCTCGGTGAGTAATACGTTCGAGCGCACCTCAACGCTGTTGAGAGCATTTGTGCGGATGACGTCCTCAGCCTTGATCTCAAGCATGACGTTCATACCACCCTTAAGGTCAAGACCCAAGTTCAACTCCTTCTCCTTGCACTCACCATAGGTGTAGCCAAGGTAAACTTTCTGATCCCATTTCTCATTCAAATAAGCCTGGGGATTCTCCTGCTTCTCAGCCTCGGCCTCGATACTGCGTGTAACGAAGGTAAACGAGAGCTGGAAGATGCTGGCAAGAGCTAATAGCAATGCCAGACCCTTAATGATTCCTTTACTCTGCATTTGTTTAAAGTTTTGTTATTATTTGTTTGTTGTTTCCGTACCTCTGCGCACCACACCAAAGTGTAAACGCGCGTTAATCGCGCAAAGATAGCAAAAAAATCGCAATCCACAAATGCAGATTGCGATAAATATAGAGGGAAGTTATACAAATTAGCAAAAAAATTGTCCCCCGCTACCAAAAATTAGGTAATCTCTCTACTTTGTGCGAAGCTCAACGATGTAGTCGACAGAATCCTTAACCTCGCCAATGTGGAGCACGATACCACCATTGGTCATGGTATAATCCACCTTAGCGCCATCAGCAAAGGTCTTTGCCTCAACCACTTCACACTCCAATGGCAGGATTAGCTTGTCACCCTCAAACTCAAAGATATGAACAAACAGACGGTCGCCCTTACGTGTCGTGCAACCCCCCGCCTGCTGTGCTATATCACCCTCTACAGTACCATAGATGGTCTCGCCATTTACTGCGAGCCACTCACCCATGGCCTTCATGCGCTCCACGGCCGCAGCAGGGAGCTCGCCATTGGGCTGAGGCCCTACATTTAGGAGCAGGTTAGCACCCTTACCCGCAGCGCTAACAAGGTAGCGCACAAGGGTTTCCACGCTCTTGTAGTTCTGGTCTATGACCTTATATCCCCACATGCCATTCATCGTCTGGCATGTCTCCAACGGCAGACGGCTGATAGCCTGTCCCGAGAGTCCATGGGTATTTTCTCCTGGGAGGTCACGCTCAAAGATCTGAATATCCTCACCCTCGAATGGTACTTGATGGTGGTTGTTGGCAACAAGACACGAAGGCTGCAACTTATGTACGAGGGCATACTGCTCGTCGAGCTGCCAGTCGAAGGGCGTGGCATCCTCGTCGTGATCCCACCATCCATCGAACCATATAGCACGTACAGGGCCATAGTCCGTGAGTAGCTCCGTAATCTGACGATTCATAAAGTCGTAATACTCAGGCCAATTTATCTTCGTAGAGTCGCGACCAGTGACCATCTTTGCCGTACGTCCTCGAGGATACTCGTCGCGCGACCAGTCGGCATGCGAGTAGTAGAGGTGTAACTTTATATCCTGCTTTTTGCACTCCTTGGCTATCTCCTTGAGCACATCGCGACCATAGGGCGTAGCGTCGACAATGTTGTAGTCCGACTCGTCGGTGTCCCACATCGAGAAGCTGTCATGGTGGCGCGTGGTGAAACATAGGTATCGCGCACCCGAGGCCTTTATTGCTGCCACCCACTCCTTAGCATCGAAACGATGTGGATAGAAGGCATCAGCAGCCTTGGCATACTCGTCACGATTGAGCCCTGCATTCTGCAAGTACCACTCACCCTGTGCAAACATGCTGTATATACCCCAATGGATGAAGATGCCAAAACGATCTTCAGCGAACTCCTCGCGCGACTTAATATTCTCGTCGGTAGGCACATACGCCTGTGCCGAGAGCGATGTCGCAACGATAACAAGAAGAAGTGAAAGGACAATTTTTTTCATGGTTATAGTTATAGCAATAATTTGTTATTTAATAGGTTAAAGCGATTGGAAAATTAGAATATCTATTATCAAAAGTATTTATCAATCCTTAAACTCATTAAATACACTAAACTTCTTGAAATTAACTTTCAGCTGTCATGCTAGATCTGTCGAGGAGTCTCAATGTCTGTACTAACCATGAGATGTTTCGACTTCGCTACGCTACGCTCAACATGACATTGAGGGTTGCACTTCCGATTTGATGTCAGAATGGTGCAAATTTGGCCTCGATTAAGATGATGGGCTGGATGAGACATACTAATGGTATTTACATTCAGCACAGCGATTAAGAGGCCGAAGATGCGCCATTATCACATCAAATTGAGCGGTAGACGGGGCTCGAACCCGCGCTAACGCGCTCGTTTTTTTTGTTTACACCCCCGACCCCTGAGAGGGGCGATAAGAGTCGCGACTGAGAGCCCCGTCTACCTCTCAACTCGCTGAGCGGTAGACGGGGC
>JAFUPR010000002.1 GCA_017481145.1 Alistipes sp.
CGCCAGGCTACTGGCAGGAGAATCTATTCTCAAACCACTATGCGTGGTTTAACTCCTTCGATAAGGAGTCTGAAACTCGTTTTGAGGTTAACTTCTCGGTTCCCGACATAGCACTCGAGGTGGGTGCATGGCAGGGTGTCATGAACAACATGATTTACTATGACAGCAATAGCCATGTCGCGCAGCATAGTGGTGTTGTTAGCCTCACGAGTTTGTATGCTCGCAAGGATTTCCGCTTCGCGGGAGTCCATCTCGATCACAGGGCATTGGTACAGATCACGTCCGATGAGCATGTGCTTCCCGTTCCGACGTTCAGCGCCTTCCTCTCATACTACTACGAGTTCTGGGTTAAGCGCGACGTTCTACGTGTGCAGATAGGCTTGGATGGCCGCTTCAATACGGCCTATCATGCTCCGAGCTATAACCCTGCACTCTCGGCCTTCTTCAACCAGCGCGATGTAAAGGTGGGTAGCTACCCCTATATCGACGCCTTTGTGTCGGCCAAGTGGAAGCGTATGAGGATATTACTTAAGTTCCAGCATCTCAACGAGGGATTGTTCGGCAATGGTGAGTACTTCCAGGTAGCTCGCTATCCTATGAACCCCCGCATGTTTAAGCTTGGAATCTCATGGTCGTTCTACGACTAACGACGCGTTCTGTGCCCGTACAAGCAGCCCACAAACTGCTAAACGATGTTAAAAAAAGTACTATTTGTGATTCTTGCTACGGCTCTCGTTGCCGTCTACGAATCATCTGAGGGTCAGGCACGACCTATTGTCTCACAACAGCTATCGAGCAACACTGCCTGCACCTCTTCCGAGCAGATGGCCGCGACGGCCGAGCTGCCGTGTATCATCTCACGCTTCGACCCCATCATGCGTAAGGTAGGAAGCGAGGAGGGTCAAGACTGGCGACTTATGAGCGCTATTGCCTATAGCGAGTCGCGCTTTATCGAGGATCTGACCTCGAGCCAGGGAGCGTTGGGTATCATGCAGATACGCCCTGTTGTCGCCCGTCATTTCAATGTGCCCGTCGAGGATATCGACGACACCGAGACCAACATACGTCTTGCTGGCATGCTTCTTTCGGAGCTCGACAGTATGCTCCGCATACCACGCAGCACTCCTCTCGAGGATCGCCTGAGCATCATCCTTGCTAGTTATAATGCGGGCATAGGTCATGTCCTCGATGCCCGTCGCCTTGCACGCGCTGAGGGTGCTAATCCCAACTCGTGGGCAGATGTCAGCCGCTACCTACAACTAAAGTCTGATCCCGCCTATTATGAGCTTGACATTGTTCAGAGCGGTAAATTCACTGGCAGCGGGCAGACACTTCATTATGTCAAGGAGGTTATGGGTAAGTATAATCAGTATTGCCGCGTCACCTCTTAATTTGTTGTGATAAGGCAGCATCTGCTGCCGCTAACAAAAAGCCCCGACAATGAGCAGTACACATTAGTACAGCCCATCGTCGGGATTTTTGCCGAGCGTTGCATCTACTACCTTCTGACAACAAATAGAGTTGTGCTACCCAGTTATTTTGATAAATAATTTGTCTAGGTAAGGCTGCATCTGCTGTCGCTAACAAAAAGTCCCGACAATGAGCAGTACACATTAGTACAGCCCATCGTCGGGATTTTTGCCGAGCGTTGCATCTACTACCTTCTGACAACAAATAGAGTTGTGCTACCCAGTTATTTAGGTCGTGTGACTTTCCTGTTAGTAATTTGCGCTAAAAAATGCCACCGATGGTTAGTACTTTAGCTTACGTCCCATTGGTGGCATTTTGCTTATTTCGTCGTCCGAGACTATCGCGTAGTGCCCTATTAATGCATGGCGCCCTACAATTACTCATCCCAGCCGTCAGGCTGGCGCTTCATAGAAACGCGATATTACTAATTACTCACTACTAACTGCTTAAAGCACTTTGTCGTATTCGAGCAATGCTCGCACCTTTGTCCAGTTGACTACGGGGCGGCGGACGCCATCGATAAACATCACGGGGCAACCGAGTGAGGCGTCATCTATATATATATCGGCATAGACCTTGGGTGACTCCGTCCATTCGCGCTGTTCGGGGTTCTCGTTGATAGCCCATAGTTCAACCTTGCGATCACGAAACCACTTGACGGCAGCCTCGAGCTTAGCGCCCGAGCGCATAGTATATAATATAAGTCTATGTCCCTGCTTATTTAGGGCACGCAGCACCTCCACCGCGCCCTCCACGTCCATGCCAACCATGGGGTACTCATGCTCCACGCAGGTGCCGTCGAAGTCTACGGCGATAACCATGCCCTTGTCCTTAGCCATACGCTATCGTTTAGTGAATAGTCTTCTGAATCTCTTCCAGCGGCGTTGCCATGCTGAGCCCTCCTCGTTATCGCTATAGTAGCCATAGCCATAACCATAGCCGTAGCCATACGTGCGCTTGCTATGTGTCACGCCATTGAGGATGATACTCATATTGTGGAACTTCTTCTCGCGGTAGAGATTCTCGATATCTGGCAGATGGCGACGGTCGAGGTTGCCCTGACGTATGATGTAAACGGTGAGGTCTACGAGACGGTCGATAATGAGGGCGTCGGCAACGGCCATAGCTGGTACGCTGTCGATGATGATATAGTCGTAGCGGCTACGTAGCTCGGCGATAAACTGGTCTACACGCTGCGACATAAGCATCTCGGTAGGGTTGGGTGGCTGGGGACCCGAGAAGATGAAGCTCAGGTTGGGCTCCTCGTCGCTCTTATAGATGATGTCGTCGATAGAGGCTATCTTATTTGTGAGGTAGCCTGTCATGCCACGACGGTCGTTGCGGTGTCCCATGGTCTTTGAGAGTGTTCGACGACGTAGGTCGAAGTCGATAACCACGGTGCGCTTACCCGATGCTGCCAGTGTGGCCGCGAGGTTGAGCGACACGAAGGTCTTGCCGCTATGAGGTATCGACGATGTGAGCATTATAACCTTAACCTCCCTATCTACAGACATGAAGCTGAGGTTTGTGCGTATCATGCGGAACGACTCCGATAGCGCATCACGGCCATCATCCTTGACGATGATGCCTCCATCGGTCTTGCCATTAAACTGTGGCACGTCACCGAGGAAGGGTATCGTTAACGCCTCCTCTATGTCGCGGCGCGAGCGTACCGAGGTGTTCAGTATTTCGCGGAGGTAGAGGATAGCGAAGGGTAGTGCGAGACCGAGGACTACGGCGATGAGGTATATCAGCGAGCGCTTAGGGCTTATTGGCTGATTGCTACCGTAGGCGTGGTCGATTACGCGGGCGTTACTTTCTGCTGTAGCTCCTGTGAGGGCATTTTCCTCCAACTTGGTGAGCAGATAAATGTATAGCTCCTCCTTAACCTTCTGCTGGCGAGCCTTTGATAGTAGCTCCTTCTCCATCGTTGGTGAGCTGTGCATCTTCGAGTCGGCCATATTCTGCTGGCGATCTACCTGCTCGATCTGTAGGTTGAGACCCTCGATATGTGATACGAGTGATGACTCTATGGCATTACGTACATCGTGGAGCTGCATCTCGAGGTCGGTGATGATGGGGTTGCTCTGCGACGATGATGAGCTAAGGCGCTCATACTGAAGTACATTCTTGTTGTACTGCTCAATCTGTGTCGCGAGGGCTGTCGATGCGCCACTCATTGTCACCGTAGCGGCAGGAATGAGAGCATTGGGGTTGTCCACATCGCGGATATATGCCAATATATACTCAGCCATTTCGCGGTTAGCCTCCAGCGAGAGGGCATCCTTACGTAGCTGCTTGAGCTCCTCGGCACCGAGGATAACCTCGTTCTCGGGGCTATAGAGTCGGTTCTGCTGCTTGAATGAGGCGATGTCGCTATCGGCAAGGTTAAGCTCCTCGCCTAACGATACAAGGCGATCGTTGATGAACTCCTCGGTGAGGTTAGATATAGCCTGCTTGTCCTCTATCGCGTCAATATTGTACGCGTCGATGATGCCGTTGATGACATTCTCGGCACGCAGGGGCACCTGGTCGTTCATCGTTATGGCGATTACCGAGGCCTGCTTGTCGGCAATCTCGCACTTAAGCTGACGGCGGTACATCTCTGTCACCTCATTTAGAGGCATCTTCGACACCTTAACCTCACGGTCGCGATAACGCTCGAGGTAGGGTGTGGCTATAAGCGTGATGCTGCCAAGGGGTGTGGCGACGGTATCTCCAGCATGGAGCTTGATGCTATTCTTCGAGTTGCCGATGGGACCCTCCTCGTCGTTGAAGTCGAAGAGTGTAACTAAGCCCGACTCGTCAATCTTGTAGCGCAGTGAGCCCATGTCCGAGGGCTTTGCTGTGACAAACTTGACGAGCATAGGCGCGCGACCATACATGTCGGTGGTGCGTATGCGTCCCTCGGTGGTGTAGCGTGTTGTGAGGTCGTACTTCTTGACCACCTGCTCCATAAGCTTGCGCGACTGGAAGATGTGTATCTCGTTATCCACCGAGCGACGTCCCATGCCTCCGAGGAGGTCGTTGAAGGCCGTCACCTCTGTGCCCGAGCCCTTGCGCGAGTCCTTAACCAGGACGGTGGCGGTACGCTGATATATGGGCGCTGTGCGATGGAGGTATAGGAAGGCTATGCCACCGCAGAAGAGTAGCGATATGACAAACCAGTACCAGTTCGAGAGTATCAGTTGTAGTAGGTCGTTGAGCGATAGACTGCGTCCCTTAGGCTCGGCAGCCATCTGCTGTGTGTTTGTGTTCTCCGACATATAATGTGGTGTGTTTGACTATTTACTAATCGTGAAGATTGTTAGTAGCAGCGTAGCTAATGATATTCCTGTCGATGCCAATGATATCCAGAACGAACGATTCTGGTTGATCTCGGCAGTTTCGGCCTTAAATTTATTGGGGCTAACGATTATCACGTCGTTCTGCTCGATGTAGAAGTAGGGTGAGGAGAATATATCCTGCGAGCGGAGGTCGAGCTTCATGACGATACTCTTGCCATCCTTCTCGCGTATGATGGCTACATCCTCACGATTACCATAGATGGTCATGTCACCAGCTAAGGCTAATGCCTCGAAGATGGTTAGCTGGTCTTTGTTTATGTTGTAACGACCAGGCTTCGTCACCTCACCGATGATCGACACCGTGAGATTGGCAAAGCGTACGTTGACCTTGGGGTCGGCGATATACTCGCCATCGACAATCATCTTCTCGATTTTTGCCTCGGCCTCCTCGCGTGTGAGCCCACTGATCTTAACATCCCCAATCACGGGCATCGATATGTAACCTTTGCTGTCGACGGTGAATACCTGAAGGCTACTCTCGTTGGCGTTGGTATTTGTCACCACGCCATTTAGTGAGTTGTAGCTTGTCGACGTGTTGAAAGGCATCGCCAACTCGGGATTCTTGCTGTTTACCACGATGGTGATTTGATCTAATGGCTTGATGCGTATCACGTAGTTGTCGGGCAGAACGATCTCCGAGCCACTTTCAACATCCTGAAGGTAGAGCACTCTGCGCTGTGCATCGCAGGCGCTAAGCATAACTACTAATCCGAGTATTAGCAATTTTAAGTATCTCATATTTTGTTGTATTTGTCCTAAACTATTTGCACAATGCTTGCCTCTACGAGCGCCATTAATGCGCACTACGGCAAATATTCGTGCAAATATACAAAAAATATGCTAATGCACTACTTCGTAGCCATTATTTTTTATTTGTATGTCTATTGTTTGTTTAACCTCGCCGCTAATTGTTGTCGAGCCAATCCAAAAAGTCGGACGTGCGGCTGCGGCTGACAACGACATCATCGTCGGAGCGTGGAGCGAGCTGAAGTTTTAGGCGCGTGCCCAGATATTTCGATATGTTCTCTATTGAGTTTATCGAGACGATATAGCTGCGAGATATGCGGAAGAAGAGCTTTGGGTCGAGCATCTCCTGTACCGTGTCGAGCGAGTAGTCTAACAGTCTACGTGTGCCGTTACGACATATCGCGTATGTGCTTTTATCCTCTGAGTAGCAGTATGCTATGTCGTCGATGGGGATGATGATAATCTTCTCACCTGTCTTTACGATAAAGCGCTTTTTGTACTCCTTATCTTTGGGTGCTCCAGCCCTCGATACGATGTCGATAAGCCTCTCGATATTGGGTGATGTTCGTTGTTCGAGGCGCTCGCGACAACGCTCCCAGGCACGCTGAAGCTCGCTCTCCTCGATGGGCTTTAGGAGGTAGTCTACGCTGTTTATTTTGAAGGCGTTGACTGCATAGTTGTCGTACGCCGTGGTGATGATTACCTCCGCCGTGATAGACACATGCTCGAATATGTCGAAGCATACACCATCAGATAGCTCCACATCCATGAATATGACATCTGCGCCTTCTGGATTCTCCTCTATCCACTTTATTGTTGAGCGCACGGAGCTTAGTGTCATCACGATACGGCTATCGGGACAATACTTATCTATGAGCTTTCGCAGGTTTATCTGTGCAGGAATCTCGTCCTCCACGATGAGCACTTTTATCATACTATGGGTAGTTTTACTATAAATTCTTTGTCGTTCTTAGTGACACTTATCTCGCGACCCGTGATGTCGAGATACTGACGTCGTATGTTGGCTAAGCCGAGGTGTGTCGATGGCTGACCGTGAACGCGTAGTTGGAGGTTGTTCCTTACCACTAACGTATCCCCCTCGGTGGCTATCCTAATGCATAGTGGTGTCTCGCCACTAACGATGTTGTGCTTTGTAGCGTTTTCGACCAATAATTGGAGCGCACAGGGTACAATCATCTTGTTTAGTAGCTCTCTGTCTACCTCCCATTCAACAACCATTCCTTCGATGAATCGCTCCTTGAGTAGGTCGATATATTTCGATGTAAATTCGATCTCGTCGCTGAGCTTAACTAACGGCTTATTATCGTTGCTTAGCATGTATCGATAGGTGCCCGCAAGCTTGCGAATAAAGGCGCTGGCACGCTCGGTCTCATGCTCCTGAACCAAGTAGTCGAGGATGCCTAACGAGTTGAACAAAAAGTGGGGGTTTATCTGCTGCTTTAGTCGCTCATATTGATACTCTGTTCGGTGCTTCAATTCGCGCTCCTCGCGGAGTGCCTCGCGTGACTTCATAGCCACCTGTACAAGGTAGCATATAGTTATGATAATCAGATCTATGAGTAGTGTCGCGGAGAGTGTCTTAACATACTCTTCGCTGCCCTCTGCAGGACTCTCCATGTGGGGTATGTCGAAGTATATCACTAAGGCAGTTAGGAAGGGTATTGCTAAGGTACATAATGCCGTTAATATCCATGTCGACAAAGCCCTGCGTCTCCCTGCTGTTTCGTGCCTTGTGATATTCATCGTAAGGACTATATTTCCCGCTAAAAGTAGTAGCAGTGCCCAGCTATTTCCGAGGATGTTCATTATGCTTGTTAGAAGCATTCCCTCGGTGAAGATGTCGGCGCGGTCCATTGCTACGTATACCATGCGTAGAACAAGAATGGAGATGGCTATGACTACGATACTGTGTGTCTTTATGCCGTGTTGTGTGCTGCTTGTATGGAAGCGTTTTATTCTCAGTGTTATATGGTCAATGGAGATGCCTAATATGCTGGTTATCAAAAATGTGGATATTGCTGGGGCGAGGTAGGTATTGTTGACAATTAGCATCATTGGCTCCCAAAGCCATGAGCCGAAGATAAATCCTAAAAGTGTGGCAATAAGGGTAAGTACAGCCATCATCTCGACACGTGTGTTGTTACGCATAGAGACCACGATGACCATTGTGATAGTCAATATCGTTAGTGGGATGTCGTCGTAGTAGTGCAGCGTACGCGACAAAATCGCTACGGCCGAATGTAGTAGCGCAAAGAGCAGAACGATGCTCCTATTATCTATCGAGCGAATACGAATCATAGCGACAAATGTAATCATTATTTTCCAACTTTCCAACTTCTTTGTTGTGATAATGGCGCATCTACTTCCGCTAACGAATTATCTCGTCAATGGGCAGTACACCTTAGTACAGCCCATCGCCTCGAAATTCGCCGAGCGTTGTATCTGCACCATTCTGACAACAAATTGGTTCTTTGTTGTGATAGGGATTGTCTACTTCCGCTGATGCATAGACCGCAGAGACCACAGGGACAGCAGAGACGTCGCGGACAATAGTCTTTATCAATCATAGACTTCTTTTGTTCATTCTGGACGCAGTGAAGAATCTGCAGCGTGTGCCCTCCCCCTGTTGCTATGACTATAGCTTTAGCTATCTTCCCAACATCGTGCCACGATAGTAGATTTTCTCTCCATTCGGTTGTAAAATATTGCAATTCGTCGCAAAATTTTATCATTTGGGTAGATTAGATTTGTTTGTTTGACTTTTTTTTGTAAAATTTGTAGTGTAGAGTTGTATATTTATTAAAAATTTTTAAAAACCCTATAAAATAAAGCTCTTAAAAATTTAGGATTGGACACGAACAATTATTAATATTTTTTAAAATGCAAAAACCTACTCTTTCATTTTGGCAGATGTGGAATCTGAGTTTCGGATTCTTCGGTGTGCAGATTGCCTACGCACTGCAGAGCGCCAATATCAGCCGTATCTTTGCGACGTTGGGAGCTGACCCCCACACGTTGAGCTTCTTCTGGGTGTTGCCTCCGTTGATGGGTATGATTGTTCAGCCTATTGTTGGAGCTATGAGTGATAAGACATGGTGCAAGTGGGGTCGTCGTAAGCCCTACCTCTACGTTGGAGCTATTGTCGCCATCATCGTAATGGCACTCTTGCCCAACTCGGGAAGTTTCAACCTCACGGTGAAGGCTGCACTGGCCTTTGGTGCGGTGATGCTCATGTTGCTGGATACCTCGATTAACATGGCTATGCAGCCATTCAAGATGATGGTGGGCGACATGGTCAACGAGGAGCAGAAGACCAAGGCCTACTCTATACAGAGCCTCTTGTGTAATGCTGGCTCGTTGGTGGGTTATCTATTCCCTTACATCTTCACGTGGCTTGGTGTGCAGAGTGTTGCTCCCGAGGGTCAGATTCCAGCCTCAGTGACATGGTCGTTCTACATTGGTGCTGCTATCCTTATCCTCTGTGTGCTCTATACGGGTGTTAAGGTTAAGGAGTGGAATCCCGAGGATTACGCCAAATATAACAACATCAAGAAGGAGGATAAGGAGGAGAAGACAAACTTACTTAGCCTGCTGTTCCATGCACCAAAGGTGTTCTGGCAGATTGGTCTTGTGCAGTTCTTCTCATGGTTCGCCTTCCTTTACATGTGGACATATACCACGGGTGGTATTGCTGAGACTGTGTGGGATGCTATTGATCCGACGACTAAGGGTTATCAGGCTGCAGGTGACTGGACAGGTGTATTGTTCGCTGTTCAGGCTGTTGGCTCTATTCTCTGGGCTATGGTTATCCCGATGTTCCGTAGTTCGAAGGTTGCCTACTCAACAAGCTTGGTACTTGGTGCGATAGGTTTTATCTCTACATACTTTATCCACGACCAGTATCTACTCTTTGTGTCGTTCTTGCTTATCGGCTGTGCATGGGCGGCGATGTTGGCACTCCCCTTCGCGCTTCTTACCAATGCTCTTACGGGTAAGTCGCTCGGCTCATACATGGGTCTGTTTAACTGTACTATCTGCCTGCCACAGATTGTAGCATCACTCGTCGGTGGCGCTATCTTTATGACCCTTGGTGGCGAGACCAAGCAGGTTGAGGTTGTTGTCCAGGCTGACGAGGCGAAAGTTGAGGTCGTTGCTGAGACTACAGCTGAGCCTGTTGATGCGGAAGTCGTCGAACTTGAAGTCGTAGCAGAGGATGTAGTTGCAGAGGATGTTGTGGCAGTTGAGGAGGTTGTAACAGAGGATGCTGTGGCAGAGGATGCTGTAGCAGTTGAGGAGCCTGTTAAGACTGAGATCAAGGAGTTCCAGAGTGGCCAGATAATTATGCTTGTAGTTGCGGGTGTATCGTTGCTACTCGGTGCGTTGGCTGTATTTGGCATCTCTACTCGCCGCAAGGAGGAGTAAACTGTAAAATTTTGTCGGGGAGGGGTGCCTCCTCGGCAAAATAGTCTTGAATCATCAAGATACACTAAACATATTTATTAACTAATTATTAACTAACACTAAAACACTATGAGAAAATTCTTAACTATGTGTTTGGGCCTTGCTATCTTAGCGATGGCAATTCCCGCCCAAGTGTTTGCCCAGTCGGGTAGATACGAGGTCAAGGGTGTGGTAGTTGATACTACTGGAACTCCAGTTATCGGTGCCTCTGTTGTTGAGCAGGGCACGACAAATGGTATCACTACCGATGTTAATGGCCAGTTCGTGCTGACCGTTAGCAATGCCGAGTCAGTTGTTTCTGTTAGCTTCATCGGTTATGTTACGCAGAGCTATGCAGCCAACTCAACTGAGCTTCAGCGCGTAGTCCTCGCCGAGGACTCAGCTATGATTGATGATATCGTGGTCATCGGTTATGGTACGGTGAAGAAGGAGGATATGACGGGTTCGGTTGTGGCAATCAAGGCTGAGGATCTCAACCGTGGTGCTGTCACTTCTCCCGATCAGTTGCTCATGGGTAAGGTTCCTGGTCTGTTGGTGACTCCCGCATCGGGTGAGCCTGGTACAGGTGCACAGATCCGTATCCGTGGTAACGCATCACTTAACGCTTCGAACGATCCTCTTATCGTTATCGACGGCGTGCCCGTAACTGGCGATGGTGGTGCAGGCATGGGTAACCCTCTTGCATCGGTTAACCCCGACGACATCGACACCTACACTGTATTGAAGGACGCTTCGGCAACTGCCATCTACGGTTCGCGAGCATCTAACGGTGTGATCATCATCACCACCAAGAAGGGTAAGGGTAAGGATGTATCGGTGAGCTACAACTCGAGCTACACTGTGAAGACCAACTCTAACCAGATCGATGTTCTCTCAGGTAAGGAGTATGCCGACTATATCACCAACGAGTACTCGAAGGTTGCTTCGGCTGCTGACATTGAGAAGATTCAGTCGCTCATGGGCTACAATGGTACAATGTACGATACCGATTGGCAGAGCCTTATCTACCGTACAGCCTTCTCTACCGACCACGCTATCTCGGTTTATGGCAATACGGCAGATGGTAACTTCCCCTACCGTGTCAGCGTAGGCGCTAACTACGATCAGGGTACTGTTAAGGGTGGTGATAACACACGTGTTAACCTCGGTGTTAACCTCTCGCCCAAGTTCCTTAACGATCACCTTAGCCTTAATGTTAACCTCAAGGGTATCTACAACAAGTCGAACTGGACAAACAACGCCGTAAGCGATGCTTTGTCGTTCGATCCTACGAAGCCCAAGTATTTCTACAACGAGGATGGTTCTATCAACCGTGAGACCGCCAACGGTTACTTCAACTGGGGTAGCTTCGATGCTAATGGTTTCACTCCTAACACCAACTCTAACGTTAACCCATTGTCGACGTTGAACGACTACGTTAACTACTCGCACACATGGCGTTCTATTGGTAATGCTCAGATCGACTATAAGGTTCATGGTCTTGAGGACTTGCGCTTCAACCTTAACCTCGGTTACGATATCGCTGAGTCGACTGGTACGCAGTACAACACCATCGGTTCGTTCAACAACATCAAGTCTGGTTCTCAGGATATGTATTCTGAGTGGAATACATACAATGCCAACACATTGTTGGAGTTCTATGCTAACTACAACAAGACTTTCGGTGACCACCGCCTCGACATTATGGCAGGTTACTCTTGGCAGCGCAACTATGTTCGCTACAAGAACATAGGCTACTATAACAACGACCGCGAGACGTTGCACAGCAACTATGAGTCTGAGGAGTCACGTATGCCCAAACCTAAGGAGTACTACTTGATCTCGTTCTTCGGACGTATCAACTACTCTATCGGTTCGCGCTACTTGTTCACAGTAACCGTTCGTGAGGATGCTACATCACGTTTCTCTAAGCAGAACCGTTGGGGTTTCTTCCCCTCAGCAGCCTTTGCTTGGAACATCGCCGAGGAGGCATTCTTGGTTGATCAGGACGTATTGTCAACCTTGAAGCTCCGTTTGGGTTGGGGTGAGACAGGTCAGCAGGATATCGGTAGCGACTACTACCCCCACATCCCTACCTACAAGTATTATAACGCAGGTACCATGCAGTATCTTCCTGGTGTTGAGGGCTTGTTGTCACCTCTTGCCTTCAATAAGGATATCAAGTGGGAGACTACCACTACCTACAACGCAGGTATCGACTTCGGCTTCTTGGAGGGTCGTATCCGCGGTAGCGTTGACTACTACTATCGTCAGACACGCGACTTGTTGAGCGACGTATCTATTCCTCTTGGCTCTAACTTTACCAACGTCTTGAAGTCAAACATTGGTAATATGGAGAATCAGGGTGTTGAGGTTGCTTTGGACTTCGTGCCCATCCAGACTCAGGATTGGACATGGACCGTAGGTCTTAATGGTACATGGCAGCGCACTATCATCAGCGACCTTGGTGGCAATATGGTTAAGGTAGGTGAGGGTCTTAGCGGTACTGGTGGTAACTCATCTGTACACATCGAGGGCTATGCACCTTATACTTTCTACCTCTACCAGCAGGCATACGATGCTGATGGCAAGCCATTGATGAATACCTTTGTAGACCGCAACGAGGATGGCCGCATTACGGAGGATGATAAGTATATCACTGGCCGCAGCGCAACGCCCGACTTCTACTATGGTATCAACATGCAGCTTACTTATAAGAACTGGGACTTCGGCTTCAACGGTCACGGCTCTATTGGTAACTACGCTATCAACAAGCTCGCAGTAGACAACTCATCTACATATTGTGGTACGTTGGCTTACAACTATCTGCGCAACCTCAACGAGTACAACTTCCGTACAGGTTTCACGGGTAACACTACCACTGAGCAGGCATACTCAGATCTCTTTATCGAGAATGCTTCATTCTTCCGTTTGGATGACGTTAACTTGGGTTACACCTTCCGTAACGTAGGTAAGTCGGATGTAAACATCCGCGTTGCAGCCAGCGTTCAGAACGTATGTACTATCAGCAAGTTCTCTGGTCTTGATCCCGAGGATGGCGATCCCGATGGTGTATATGGCACGATGATTCCTCGTCCTCGCCTCTACACGTTGCGTCTTAACATTAATTTCTAATAAAGCAATATTGAGAATATGAAAAAGCTATTAATATATAGTGTAGCACTGCTCTCATCTGCAGCTGTAATCACCTCGTGTGTTGGTGACTTGGATACACAGCCGCTGGATAAGACACAGATTACTGCGGATCGTGCATTTGCCGATCCCAATAGCTACGACCAGTATGTAAGCTATGCTTATGGTTACTTCAGCCTTGTATCTGCTGATGATCCTGGTAGCGCCGATATCGCTGTTGACGATGCAGGTCAGTCGGAGTTCACACGTATGTACACAATACTTAACGAGTTGTCTACTGACGCTTTGTTCTGTACTTGGGGTGACGACTATGTGTCAGGTATCCAGTACCACAAGTGGAATCCTACGAATACTGCCGTGTTGTCTACTTATACTCGTGGTATTAAGGCTATTGCTCTCTGCAACCAGTTCCTCGATCCTACGGTGTCGAGCGACAGCGCTGTTGAGGCTCGTGGTCACGGTGATCGTTTGGCCGATGTTCGTGCCTACCGTGCCGAGATTCGCCTTTTGCGTGCCATCTACTATGAGTTTATGATGGATCTCTTTGGTAATCCTCCCGTAGCACTTCCCGAGCACCTTGGTGCTTCGTACTTCCCCGAGCAGATGGACCGCGATGCTGCTATTGGCCGTGCTAAGTTGTTCGAGTGGATCGAGCAGGAGCTTTTGGATGTTATCGCTGACGAGAATCTTCCCGCCGTACGTGTAGAGTATCCTCGTTTGTCTAAGGGTGCTGCTTATGCAGTGTTGGCTCGTATGTACCTCAATGCTGAGGTTTATACTGGTACTCCTCGTTGGGAGGATGCTAAGAACTACGCTGAGAAGTGTATCAAGGAGGGTGGTTACAAGCTTAACGACTCTTACGTAAACCTCTTCCGTCAGGACAATACTACTAATGGTGCTCAGGACGAGTTTATCATCGCTGCTACTTACGATGCTGACCACACTCAGTCATGGGGTGGTACTACTCACTTCGTATATGCTACTGTTAACGACGCTATCCGTATGCCTATCTCTGAGCTTATGGGCTTCACTACCGATATCTATCGTAGCCAGTGGAACGGTTATACTTGCTCGAGCGAGTTCGTTCAGGAGAACTTCAACCTTCAGGGCATCGACCGTACGCAGGGTTGGGGCTATAGCCGCGAGGCCAGCGATAAGCGTGCCTTCTTCTATGGTGCAGGCTTCCCTGAGGAGGTTAATCCTACCGCTCCCGATATGACAACGGGTTGGGCATGTGTTAAGTGGTTGCCTTTGACCAGCGATAATGTTGATATATGTGTTCAGAAGGGTATCGACGTATCGTCTGCCGACTTCCCTCTCTTCCGTCTTGCCGAGATGTACCTTATCTCTGCTGAGGCTGAGGCTCGCTTGAACGGTGGTTCGCTCACAACGTCGGACAATGGCTATCAGCGCATCAAGGATTTGCGTCAGCGTGCTAATGGTGCTGAGGATGTTATGCCTTTGTCTATCGACCTCGAGTGGATCCTCAAGGAGCGTACACGTGAGCTCTACTGGGAGGGTCACCGTCGTATTGACTTGATCCGTTACGGCAAGTTCACTTCGGCGTCATATCCTTGGCCTTATAAGGCAGGTATTAAGGATGGTAATGCTGCTATTGACGAGTATCGCAAGATCTATCCTATCCTCTCTTCAGACAAGGAGGTTAACCCCAACTTGGTTCAGAACCCTGGTTACTAATCTTGTGGGAAGACAATTTAAAATGCTTAAACTTTTAAGAATATGAAGTATATTAAATATTTATCGATGCTTGCCGGTGCAGCCTTTATGTTTGCATCGTGCCAGACCGATGTTGAGCAGCCACGTTTGAGCCCCATCGAGGATGTTGCGGCTCCCGTGTTGAATGCCCACGAGGATATTGTTATCAATGGTGACAATATCGCGTCGGAGAAGGTTACGTTCGTTTGCTCGAAGGTTGACTTCGGTCAGCCCGTAGAGGTGACATACTCTCTCTATTTTAGCTATACACCCGAGGGTGGTGAGACTGTTGATGCCTTTGTTGGTAGCTCTAACACGAATGTTATGACATTCGAGAAGAGCGTGCTTAACTCAGCCGCTGTTAACGGTCTTGGCATCGAGGCTAACTCTGCTGCCGACATCTCGGCTTATGCTGTAGCTTCGGTTGCCAACCTTGCTACCGAGAAGTCTAATGCTATTAGCTTCAACCTTCAGACCTTCAAGGCTCTCTTCAACCACCTCTTCCTCGTTGGTGCATTCCAGGACTGGGTTATCGACAATGCTCTTCCTTTCTGGGAGACAGTTGCTGGTACAGGTATTTACGAAACTACTGTTGAGTTTGCTGATGATGCTACTGGCTTCAAGATTCCCGATAACCGTAAATGGGATGGTACGGAGCGTGGCTTCGCTTGGTTTGATACGAAGTCGGAAGATATCACCTCGAGTGATGATGGTAACCTTGTATTGAATAAGGGTATCTGGACTCTTAATGTTGATTTGAATACCAAGTCTATTCAGGCTACGAAGTATACAGCCATTGATATTGCAGGTTCATGGGATGCTAACTGGGGTGTGCCTATTGCTATGAAGTTTGACTCTGCTAAGGGTGTTTGGCGTAGCGAGACAGCTGTTGCTGGTGGCTCGGAGTTCAAGGTTCGTATGAATGGCGGTTGGGATATCAGCTATGGTAGCGCTGGCGCTGCAGCTGAGAATCTTGGCGAGTTCGATACATTGACCGAGGGTATTATCCTTGAGGGTGGCGATAACATCAAGATTCCTGAGGGTGGTAACGTATTCGTATGCCTACACGCTGATCGTACACCTTGGGTCATAAGCTACGAGGCTGAATAACAAACGTGAAATTTTCTTTGGTGGGGTAGCCCACGGGTTACCCCGCCCGAGAATAAAACATTTCGATTATGAAAATTTTAAGATATTTATCATTTTTCGTTGCAGCAGCCGTTGCTTTGAGCTCTTGCCAGAAGGATCCTAAGGATGTCTTCTCGACCGATGCTGTTGCACCTGCAATGAATGCTAATGACGTTGTTCTCCTTACGGAGAATACTCTCAATGAGGATGTTACATACTCATGGTCGCCTGCACGTAACTTCGGCGAGGCAACATACACTCTCTACATGTCGTTCAGCTCTAAGGATGTGAAGCTTACGGAGACTGCTGAGCTTTACTATACCATCAACAAGGGCGATTTCCGCGATTTGTTGAACGAGAACTATACGCTTCCCGCGAACGAGAACTATAGCATCGACCTCTATGTTGTTGCTACTAACGCCAATGGCGAGAAGCTCACGTCGGATCGTATCACTTCGGCTATCTTCGTATCTGGCGAGCTCGTTGCTCCCGTGTTGAAGGCTGGTGCTGACGCTCAGACAGCTATCGTTCTCACTATCGACGAGGTTAAGGAGGTTGCTCTCCTGGAGTGGGAGGCTGCACGTTTCGGCTACAACATCCCCATCACTTATGAGGTGTCGTTGTCGTATGGCGTTGTGGGTGAGGAGTCCGTATTGTATGATGGTATTACAGAGACTAAGTTCGCGTTGAACTCGGCAAATCTTAACAACATGTTGCGTGCTGAGGGTTATACCGATGTGGCTGCTACGCTCACCTTTGGTTTGCGTGCTTACTACTCGGTTGAGACTCCTTCGGAGACAGAGGGCGAGGAGCCTACTGTTGAGCTGTTTGAGATTAAGGCTGAGGAGACTGTTACCGTATCGGTTACTACCTACGAGCCCGAGAGCGCAGCTATTGCCGTAGGTGCTGGCGTTCCCGCTGAGGGCTTGGTTTTGAACCTCGATATTAAGGATGCTGTTGAGCTTCTTACATGGACACCCGCTAATCTTGGTGAGGGTCTTGATTTGAACTATGAGGTTTTGGCTCAGGTTGTAGGCTCAGGTCACGGGCCCTTCGTTGTAGGTGGTACTATCAAGCTCCAGAGCGAGTGGGCTAAGGAGGATGAGGCTGCTAAGGAGGAGACTCCTGAGGAGACTCCCGCAACTTTTGCTGAGGAGGCTGAGGGCGATGTTGAGACTGAGCTCGAGACAACTGTCGACGAGTACGCTATCCGCGTTAAGCACGATGAGTTCAACACTCAGCTCTTAGCTAATGGCGCTATGGCACTCGAGCCTTGCACTATCGAGCTTTCAGTACGTGCTACTGCCGATAAGGCTAACACCGTTTCTGAGGTTGTAACCATTGGTGCAACTCCTTGCCGTCCTCTCTTCCCCGACTTTATCTATGTTGTTGGTGACTTCTGTGGCCTTAATTGGGATAAGACTGCTGATATTTCACCTATTTTGAAGCCTGTTGGTCCAAGTACTCCTGGTTTGTACTCTGGTATCGTTACCTTCGAGGATGCTACTTGGGGTGCTAAGCTCTACTACATCAACGCTAAGAATGAGGAGGTATGGCTTGGTGGTGAAACAAGCGATCTTGAGTCTCCATTCACTTATGCACTTGGAACAGACAACAATATCTCATTCGGTAATGAGTCTGGTACTGCTGATGCTACCAACGAGGGCGATTCATACATCCTCTTTGTTGACTTGGCTAACAGCTTGATGATTGCTCATAAGCTTGAGTCTGTTGGTCTTATCGGTGATTTTAATAGCTGGGGAGCGCAGGCTAACTTCACATATAATCCCGATACATTCTCTTATGAGTTGAAGAATCAGAGCGTTACTGGTGGATTCAAACTCCGCATGAATGACGATTGGGGCAAGGTTCATGATGGCGATTTGTTAAATCCTGGTTATAACCTCGGTGGTGTTATCCCAGACATGACATACGGTGGTTTGGATATAACACTCGAGGCAGGTGCTTACGACTTCTCTATCAGTTTTGCTGATAACACCAACTTCGCTCTTAGCTACAACCTTGTAGGCGAGGCTGTTGAGCCCGAGAAGCCCGAGGTTGAGGTCTATGGCCTTGTAGGTACTGCTAACAACTGGGGTAATCCTACGGTTGAGGGTGACGATACAACCAAGCAGCCCGATGCTGTCCTTGAGGCACACTATGGCGACTGGACTCTTTGCAAGAACTATGTGTTGGCAGCTGACAACGCATTCAAGGTTCGTGTAAACAATACTTGGGGTAAGGACTTCGGTGCCGCTGGTGATAGCGTGTTTACGCTTACTGTTGGCGAGACCACTACATTGGTGGCTGGAGGTAAGGATTTGACCGTTGCTGCTGGTGAGTACGATGTATACTTCAACATTACATCGCTTGATATCATCCTCGTAGCTGCTGGCTCAGCTGATCCTACTATTCCCTCAGATGCTAAGGCTGTGAAACTCTATGCAGACGTATCTGTTACCGATTGGACAGAGTGTAGCATCTACTGTTATGGTGGAGACCTTGGTGACTATACTGGTCTTTGGCCTGGTGCTGCAATGACACTCGAGAATGGTAAGTATGTTTACGAGTTTGATCTCTATGCTTATGGTAAGAGCGTAAATGTTGTGTTGAATAACAATAACAACGGCTCGCAGACAATGGATATTACAAACTTGGTACTCGATGCTGATGTGACAATTGCTCTTACAGAGGTTGTTGGTGGCAAGTATTCTTATACTGTCAATGGCGTAGCTCCTGGTTTGCCCACATTCCCCGAGGGTACAACCTTTGGTTTGATTGGCTCATACAATAGTTGGGCTGAACCTGATGTGGATCTTGTAGCTCGTGGCGATGGCTGGTATGTTCACACGGGTCTAGTGCTTGATGCAGATGCTGAGATACTTGTTCGCTTAAATGATAAGTGGGATGAGAAGTTCGGTGGCGATGGCAGTGCTCTTGTAATCGGAAGTGAGAATACGTTGGTTTACGGTGGTGCTAATATGACTATTCCTGCAGGAACCTATGATTTTTACTTCAATCCTTCAAATGCGAAGTTGTTTGTAGTAGTAACAGGTGCAGCTGATCCTACGCTCTAATTTATTAATAGTATCGCGTGCGTAGGCGCGCGGTGCTATCCCTTGGTTGGGAGGCTTTGATCGGCCTCCCAACCCCTAAATCAAAAATCATGCTTATGAGAAAGTTATTGTGGGCAGTATTACCCTTAGTGATGATGGCCATGGTGGCATGTGGTGGCGATGAGGATGTTAAGCGTCCGACTAACCCCAATGACAATGTGCCCGAGCAGCCGAGCGAGCCCGAGGAGCCGAAGCCAGCACCCGAGGTGGTGTTGGATACATTCTATAAGGGTACAACGATGTCGTTTGCCAACTACCTCATAGATGTTGGGCTTGTCTATCGCGAGGATGGCGTGGTCACCAACCCATACACGTCGGTCAAGGCGCATGGCGCCAACATCGTGCGCCTACAGCTCGACCGTATGCCGTTCCCCGAGATTGAGGGCGTCACAATCGACTGGCAGCAGTGGACGCGTGTCGTTGAGGATGCCCAGATGGCTAAGGCCGAGGGTTTAGATATTATGCTTACACTCAAGCCCGACTACGATAAGTTTACTTCGTCGGGAGCTAACCATAACAATATCCCCGAGGAGTGGAAGTCGCTCGACGAGAAGGCCTTAGGCGAGGCGCTCTACGCGTGGGTTTACGACACCCTCGTGGCGCTACATGACGAGGGCATACTCCCCGCAATTGTGGCCGTGGGTAATGAGGTGAACATAGGCTTTCTGCTCAATGGTAAGAATGACAGTGCCCGCACGGCGCGTCTCTTGAACTGCGGACATAAGGCCGTGAGAGACTTCTCGCGCGAGGTGGAGAGAGGCATAATATCGGTTGTACACATCGCCAACCCCGCAAAGGTGGGCTATATCAAGGACTTTGAGGCTAACGGCTGCGTCGACTACGACGTGATAGCACTCTCGTGGTATCCTGGCACCAACATAGGCCACTCGATGGGCTCGTATGCTAACTTCGAGACCATGGGTAAGTATATGAAGGAGCTATATGGCAAGCCGCTGATGATTCTCGAGACAGCGCACTCGTTTACTACAGGAACGGTGGCTGGCAAGTGGATGGGCGACTGGTGTAACAACTCGTACAACTATCCCGACTGGAACGATGCACTAAATGCCGAGAACTACACCCCTGCAAAGCAGCGTGTATGGTTGCGCGCTCTGGCCGAGGATGTCAAGGCTGGTGGCGGCATTGGCGTGATAACATGGGGTACAGAGTCGCTGCCCGACCTCCTGGAGGGTAAGGCTGAGGGTCATGGCCTCGGACTTTATACCTACCCCGCAGCGTGGGGCTATGGCTCGACATGGGAGAATAACTCCTATTGGGACTTCACCAACGACAATAACCTCCACGAGGGTATCGACTGGATGATGGATGTAGAGTAGCTGAATCCACTCCGTATGGGTAGGCTTAGCATCCCGCAAGCTGCGGAATAAAATGTTGGATTGGGAGGGGTTGAACCCACTTCAAAAGGGTAGGCATTGCACCCCGTAAGCTGTAGACTAAATTACTAAAACACAAACAATATGAGACTTAAATCTATTCTTTTTGTGGCTTGTGCCGTTGTGCTATCGCTTGTGGCGGTACACTGCATAATGGATAAGCCTGTGGCAGATGGCAAGTTTGCCCTTGGTAACAGTGCCGCTGTCGTTCCCATGAATGTCAAGGTGGGCACTACGTCGCACTACCTCACGGACTACTATCCACAGTGGGTAGGTGCTGACGAGGTGACAACGGCGGATGAGCGCCTAAAGCTCACGGCCACGGCCGACGACTGGTCTACGTTCGACATAACGACAGATGCCAAGGTGATGGTGTCGACCATCGATGTTTGGCATGATGGTGAGGCGTTGGCTGTAGTAGTGCTCGGCGGTGAGCGCGACACCGAGGGTAGCTATATGTCTACCACGGAGGTTAAGGATGGTCGTGTTGTGGTGGAGGCAACAGCGCCCGTGGTGGAGGCTGTGGCGCTCTGGCAGAACAACCCTATCGACGATGTGGTCATCGAGGGTAGCACTCTTAGCGTGGCAATCCCCGAGTGTGCTGAGGCTTTTGACCGCTCTGTTGTGCGCATCTTCGCAGCATCGGAGACGGGTCGTTTCAACGACATCTTGCTTCCCTTGGAGCGTGGCGTTGTAGTCACCGACGCCAAGGATATACGTCGTGGTGACCACCAGTCGCAGGTGCTCTACTCGTTGATGGTAGACCGCTTCAACAATGGTACTACAGCAAACGACTGGAAGATTAACTCTCCCGAGGTGTTAGATAAGGTAGACTATCAGGGTGGCGACATCGTGGGTATCACCCAGAAGATTGAGGACGGCTTCTTCACCGACCTCGGCATTACGACTATCTGGATATCGCCCATCACGCAGAATCCTGAGGATGCGTGGGGACAGAACGTAAATCCCGACACTAAGTTCTCGGGTTATCATGGCTATTGGCCCATCTTCAACACTAAGGTAGACTTCCGCTTCGGTACCGACGAGGAGCTTCGCACGATGCTCGCTACGGCGCACGACAGCAACATGAATGTCATCCTCGACTATGTGGCCAACCACCTACATATCAACTCACCCGTGCTACAGGAGCACCCCGACTGGACTACAGACCTCTATCTGCCAGATGGTCGCAAGAACATTGGCCAGTGGGATGGTGAGACACGTCTTACCACATGGTTCGACGAGCATATTCCTACGCTCGACACACGCCGCGAGGAGGTATGCGACCCCATGACCGACACGGCACTATACTGGGTTAGAAACTTTGACTTCGATGGCTATCGTCATGATGCGTGCAAGCATATACCACTCAACTACTGGCGTATGCTCACTCATAAGATGAAGTCGTCGATGCCCGAGCGTAACCTCTGGCAGATAGGCGAGACCTATGGCGATGTTGAGCTTATAGGTTCGTATGTTAAGTCTGGAATGATAGACTCGCAGTTCGACTTTAACCTATATCACAACTCGCGCGATGTCATCGTCGACGAGAACCGCTCGATGCGTACCATCGTCGCCACCGTCGAGGAGTCGGAGGCTGCCTATGGCTCGCACCACACGATGGGTAACATCACGGGTAATCACGATAAGCCACGCTTCATATCGTTGGCTGGTGGCGACATGTCATTGTGGTGTCCCGACGATAAGGCCGAAGGCTGGCATCGTGAGGTTGTTGTGGGCGACATGGACAAGGGACATGCGGGCTTGCAACTGTTGAAGGCTATCATCTCTACCGTTCCTGGCGTGCCTTGTATCTATCAGGGCGATGAGTATGGCGTGCCAGGTGCTAACGACCCCGACAACCGCGATATGATGCGCTTCGATGGGTATAACGACTACCAGATGAGAGAGTATGCACAGACACGTGCGCTACTTAAGGAGCGCCGTCAGTCTATGCCGCTGATGTATGGTGACTATCGTACGCTCTATGTGGATGACGAGGCATGGGTATTCCTCCGTCACTATATGGGCGAGTGGACGTTGGTGGGTATCAACGTGCGTGGCGTGGCTAAGAGTGTGGAGGTTGAGCTTCCCGCATTTGCGAAGTGTGGTGAGCTCGAGGTGGCTGTGGCTACCGAGGGCGCTACGGCTAAGTGCTTGGGCGAGGGTCGCATAAGTATGACACTGCCTGCTTACGGCTATGTTGTTGTAAATAAGTAATATAAATCGATATTATTATGAAGAGATTATTAGCATTTATCGTAGCTGTTGCTACGTTTGTCGGTTGCTGCAACTGCAACGACAAGGTTCAGACGCGTGAGTACGATATGTACAACTCTGTAGTCTATGAGTTGAACATCCGTCAGGCCACCGAGGAGGGTACGTTTGCTGCTGCTGAGCAGTATCTTCCCGTATTGAAGGATATGGGCGTGGATATCGTATGGCTCATGCCAGTAAGCCCTATCGGTGTTGAGGAGCGCAAGGGCTCGCTCGGTTCGTACTACTCGATAATCGACTATAAGGGTATAAATCCTGAGTTCGGTACTATGGAGGACTTCGATAAGTTCCTCGCTACGGCTCACGACCTTGGCCTCAAGGTTATCATCGACTGGGTGGCTAACCACACCTCGCGCGATGCCGACTGGTGGAAAGCAGGTAATAAGGATTGGTACGTCATGGACGAGTCTACAGGTAAGCCTATCGTCGAGTACGACTGGACAGATATAGCTAAGCTAAACTATGCAAATGAGGATATGCGTGCCGCTATGCTCGACGCTCTTAAGTTCTGGATCGAGAAGGGTGTTGACGGCTATCGTTGCGATGTGGCGATGAATGTTCCTGGTGACTTCTGGGCTAAGGCTTGGGAGGAGGTGCGTGCCATCAACCCCGACGTATATCTCTTGGCTGAGGGCGAGGAGACATGGTTGCATGATAGCGGCTTCGACGCTACGTATGCTTGGGAGCTCCATCACATCTTCAATGCTATGGCTAAGGGTGGTAGCGAGACGAAGAACGTGGCGGGTGATGGTACTATCAAGACCGACGCTAAGACCGTTGCCGACCTCAAGGAGTACCTCGAGCGTGACGACCAGAAGTACCCTGCACCTGCTATGCGCCTTATGTTCACCTCTAACCACGACGAGAACTCATGGGCAGGTACTGAGTTCGAGCGCATGGGCGATGCTCACAAGGCCTTCGCAGCCCTCACCTTTGTGTTGCCTAAGAGCCAGCCGCTCATCTACACGGGTCAGGAGATAGGTCTCAACCGCCGCCTCGCATTCTTTGAGAAGGACTCGGTTGTGGAGCTCGTAGATACGGAGTATGGCAAGGAGTACCGCGACTTCTACAAGGGTCTCTGTGCCTTCCGTCACAACAATTCGGCATTGGCTGCTGGCGAGAATGTAGCCCCCATGCAGTATGTTGAGGGTGCGCCTGAGACGGTGCTTGCCTTCACACGTGCTAATGAGGAGAACACCGTTTTGTCTCTCTTCAACTTCTCAGCAGAGCCTACAAGCGTGACGCTCACGGAGGCTGAGGCTGGCACATACAACTGCCTCTGCGGCGAGACTAAGACCTTTGCAGCGGGTGATGTTGTAGAGCTTGGCGCGTGGGGTTATATGCTCCTTTCGAAATAAAGATATAACGAGTGGCTATAGCAGCGAACTTTGGCGTTACGCTTGTGTTTGAAATACTCCTTTCTCGCACTTCGCAAGCCTGGAATTTCATCCACTATAGCCACTCGTTGTTACAACATAGAATCTATGATGTATAAAAATCCCGAGTGGAGCTACTCGGCTGTGCTCTATGAGCTAAATATCAGGCAGTTTACCGAGGAGGGTACGTTTAGTGCCGCTGTTGAGCGTCTGCCGTTTCTACGCTCGATAGGTGTAGATGCTATATGGCTTATGCCCATCTATCCCATAGGCGTTCAGGGACGTAAGGGTACGCTTGGCTCGTACTATTCGATACGCGACTATATGGCCGTTAACGAGGAGTTTGGCACCGAGGAGGACTTCAGAACTTTTGTCACCGTGGCGCACTCACTTGGGCTTAAGGTGCTCTTAGACTGGGTGGCAAACCATACGGCACGCGATGCCCGCTGGGTCATGGAGCGCCCTGTTGATTGGTATGAGCGCGATGATAGTGGAGAGCCTCTTGTGCCATGGGATTGGACGGATACGGCGAAGCTCAACTATGCAAACCACGACGTGTGGCGTGGTGAGATTGAGGCTATGCGCTACTGGGTTGAGAAGTTTCAGATAGATGGCTTCCGCGCAGATATGGCCATGCTCGTGCCTATTGAGTTTTGGCAGGAGGCGGCCGCCGAGCTTCATAGCATCAAGTCCGACATCTTTATGTTGGCCGAGGCCGAGGAGGATAACCTCTTCGATGCAGCCTTTAATATGAACTACCAGTGGAATGTACACCACATCATGTGTGACATAGCCAAGGGTGCTCGCCGCGTGTGGGATATGCGTAACGCCATACACTCGGAGAGGGCTAAGTACCCGCGTGAGGCTATGCGCATGAGTTTCACGTCAAACCACGATGAGAACTCGTGGAGTGGCTCAGAGCAGTCGCGCTTTGGTGCGGCCTTGGAGGTTATGAGGGCTATGACCTTCCTTATGCCCTCGACCATGCCTCTAATATATACAGGCGAGGAGGTGGGCTATGACCACTCGTTTGAGTTTTTCGAGCGCGACCCTATACCTCGCGAGGCATATCGTGAGAATCGCACTACGGAGCTCTATCGACGCCTTATAGCTCTGAAGCATGGTGAGCGTGCGTTGGATGGTGGAGAGCGTGGTGGCGAGATTATCGAGATTGAAAACAACGCCAAGGATTGTATGATGACCTTTGTGCGCGAGGTTGAGGGTAGCCGTGTGGTTGCCATCATGAACCTCTCGCCCTACACTATACATGCCGACTTTTGTACTGGCATATACGCTGATACTTATCGCGATGCTATCACGGGCGAGCGTGTGGTGTTGGAGAACCATGTGGAGTGCGATATTGCTCCGTGGAATTATCGTATTTTGGTGAAATAGTGAGAAATAGAATATTAGTAGTAACTATGAAAAGAGTATTAACCCTTGTAATGCTTCTTGTTGCTGTGGCCTCGGCCTCAGCCGCAAAGCCCAAGTTTGAAATTAAGCATGTTGAGCCACTCTCATGGTGGGTGGGCATGAATACACCGTTACAGCTCATGATTAATGCCGAGGGTGTCGCAGATTATGGTGTGGAGATTCTCCCTGCGGGTGAGGGCATGGAGCTGACAGCCATACATAAGGCTGATAGCCCCAACTATATCTTCGTCGATGTGGCCATTAGCGACGATGCTAAGGCTGGTGACTACACTCTACGTTTCACGCTCGGTAAGCGCAAGTATGACTACACATATACTATCGCCGAGCGTAGGGATAACTCGCGTGAGCGTACGAGCTTCACCACGGCAGATTTCGTATATCTGATCATGCCTGACCGCTTTGCTAATGGCGACCCCACGAACGACTCTACAGCTACGACGGTGGAGAAGGCCGACCGTAGTAATCCTGGTCGTCGTCATGGTGGCGACCTGCAGGGTATGATTGACCACTTGGACTATATCGCCGACCTCGGTGCTACGGCTATATGGTCGACACCCCTGCTGTTGGATGATGAGAATGGGGCTTCGTACCATGGCTATTCATGCAGCAACTACTATCTTATCGACCCTCGCTATGGTACGAACGAGCTGTTTAAGACATACGTCGAGGAGTGCCACAAGCGTGACCTTAAGGTTATCATGGATGTTGTCCCCAACCACAGCTCTACGTCGCACTGGTGGTATGACGATCTGCCCTTTGAGGACTGGGTACATAAGTGGGATAGTTATACGCAGTCGAACTGGACATTCTCTACCAATATGGACTTCAACGCCTCGAAGTCAGACCTCTACCAGATGGAGAGCGGATGGTTCGATCGCTCGATGGCCGATATGAACCTCGACAACGAGTACCTCTTGAACTACTTCAAGCAGTGGGCTGTGTGGTGGGTTGAGTACTCCGACTTGGATGGCTTCCGTGTCGATACGTACCCCTATAACGAGAAGATGCCCATGAGTCAGTGGTGCAAGTCAGTGATGGAGGAGTATCCCAACTTCAACATCGTGGGTGAGGTGTGGACGTCGTCGATACCGCAGCTCGCCTACTGGCAGGGAGACAATGCCAATAAGGATGGCTTCAACTCTAACTTGAAGTCTATCATGGACTTCCCGTTGCACGATGCTATACGTGCCGCCATGACCGAGTATGACACGCGTGGTGGCTGGGGTGCTGGCATGACGCGCGTATATGATGTTCTCTCGCACGACTTCGTATATCACGACCTTAGCAATATGATGATTATGGCGGGTAACCACGACACCGACCGTGTCGGCGACGTGTGCGATGGCGACCCACGACGTATGAAGATTGTAGCGGCGCTGCTCTCTACACTCCGAGGCATGCCACAGATGCTCTATGGCGACGAGCTCATGTTCCTCTCGACCGACCGCTCGAAGGGACATCCTACACTTCGCCGTGACTTCCCTGGTGGCTGGGAGGGTGATGAGCGTAACCTCTTCGATAGAGCGCAGCATGAGGGTGTAGAGAAGGATGTCTTCGACTATACACGCACGCTCATGAACTGGCGTAAGAACAAGGAGGTGATACACACGGGACAGACGCTCCACTTCATCGACCGCGATAATACCTATGCCTACTTCCGTCATAACGATAAAGATGTGGTCTTCGTCTATATCAATAATACGGAGCAGGAGCGTACCGTGCCCTGGCAGCGCTATGCCGAGATTACAGCTGGTCTTACTGAGGGTCGCGATGTTGTTACGGGCGAGACTGTTGTGATGGATGGCAAGCGTGTGCCACCCATGTCAGCACTGGTGGTTGAGTTTAGTCGATAGTCGTTTAAACTTCCTATATTTGGGGTATCGTTGTAAAATAGCGATGCCCCTTTTTTGATATTTTAGATAAAATGATTATATTTGTGAGCGTACTTTTTTGAAAACTATTTTAAGTATTAAAGATATTTAGGTTATGAAGAGACTCTTTTTTATTGTAGCCTTTATGGCATCGGTGTGTAGCCTCTCGGCGCAGCACCCCGAAAAGACATTAGCCGAGGCTCAGATTGAATACGACAGAGCTGTCGCAGAGCGTAAGTTAGCCATCGAGGAGGCACGCAACGAGGAGCGCCGTATTACAGATGCTGCCAACGATCGCCTGGAGCGTGCTCGTGAGGAGCTTAATCGTGTGAAGCAGGAGTATCAACTTGTCGTGGAGGAGAGTAAGCGCCGCATGAAGGAGGCTGAGCAGAAGTACGACAACGCCAACCTATACTACAAGCAGGAGGCTACACGTACCAAGCAGGAGATCTCTGCTGCCAAGTCGAAAGTCAAAGCCGTAGATGCCGAGAAGCAAGCCGCCGTATCAACCGCCAAGGCAGAGGTTGCTCGTGTTAAGGCATTAGAGCATGGTAAGACACAAAAATAGTAATTTCGGGTCAGCGGATATTTCAGGTTGTTGGGCTGTCGCAAATCAAGAATAAAGTGTAACTTTGCGGTATGAAATCAGAAGAACTACTTCGCGCCATTCTCCCCGATATACTTCTAGACAACTTCGAAGTTGTTGATTGTAGCAAGACCTCGATCCGTTTCGACATCTATCTTGACGAGAAGAAGATCATGATGCCTGAGGATAAGATGTGTGGCAATATCATATCACATGGTTTTAGTGATTATCGTATCATACAGGATTTTCCGATTCGCGGTCGTGC
>JAFUPR010000073.1 GCA_017481145.1 Alistipes sp.
AATATATTCCGTATCTTTGCTCCGAGGTTAATTGTTTATACATTGCAATACAAAAATAGTTAATCTTAGGGAGACTGCAAAGTCTCCTTTTTTGTATTGTCAATGAAAGCTACCTTTGCACTTTGAAATTGAAAGTATAAGTAATTAGTATATGCCTGTCATGTTGGTAGCATTGTCCGTAGCTGATATATTATGGTATTATTTACGTCGTAGTATTAGGCAAAAAGTAAAAAAAATATTATCTTTGCAGTGCATGAAACTAAGTACTAGATTGACTGCATTGCTCGGCGTTATGTTGGCTGTAGCGTGCGGCGGCAGCTCCACCGATAAAGGAGACAATACAAAGGGAGTCAATGAACATTACGTTGAGGAGCCTGTGCTGCTCTACGGCATAAACATCGATGGCTACACTATCGAGAATGACACCGTGCGCATGGGTGAGACAGTTGGTGGCATCCTTGGTCGCCGAGGTGTGTCGACTGTGATGGTCGACCGCCTGGATAAGGCGGCAAAAGATATATTCCCCTTGCGACAGATACGTGCCGACAATGCCTATACCACCTTTAAGCGCCATGTTGCCGACACGCTTGGTGAGCGCGATGTGTTGGATTATGTGGTATATCATCGCAATGCCATTGATTATGTAGTCTTTGGCTTTGTGGGTGATAGTGTGAGTGTTAGTCTTGGCTCGCAGCCCGTGGAGGTCGTACGCCAGCGTCGCGAGGCGGTGATAACATCCTCTTTGTGGGGTGCTATCATGGAGCAAGATCTGCCCTATGCTCTCGCTGCGGAGTTTGAAGATATATATCAGTGGACGGTGGACTTCTTCGGCATACAGGAGGGTGACTCGTTCAAGGTCATCTACGATGAGAAGTATGTCAACGACACGTCGGTAGGCATTGGTCGCATTTGGGGTGCTGAGTTTCATCATGGTGGCAAGACATACTATGCCATACCATACGCTCAGGAGGAGGATAAGCTCCGCTACTGGGAGGCTAATGGCGAGTCGCTACGTAAGCAGCTGCTTAAGGCTCCGCTCAAGTATACGCGTATAAGCTCCAAGTTCTCTAACTCGCGTCTACATCCCGTACATAAGGTATATCGTCCGCACCATGGTGTCGACTATGCGGCACCCTCGGGTACACATGTACACTCTGTGGCTGATGGCGTGGTTATCTTCGCTGGCTGGGGCGGTGGCGGTGGTAATACGATAAAGATCCAACATGCAGGAAGCATCGTTACGGGCTATCTCCACCTTCGTGGCTTCGCTAAGGGCATAGGCGTGGGTACGCGTGTGTCGCAGGGTCAGCTCATAGGTTATGTGGGCTCGACGGGAACATCTACTGGCCCGCATCTGGACTATCGCATCTGGAAGAATGGTACGGCTATAGATCCGCTGAAGGTGCCACAGGAGCCTGCTGAGCCTATCGCGGCAGCACATAAGGAGCGTTTCGAGGCGGTGCGCGACCGTGTGATAAGTGAGCTTGAAGGTACAGCAGCACCCGAGGAGCGCATAACGGAGGCTGACATCTTCCCGCAGAGTACAACCGCAACAGCCGAGGGTGTCGATGAGTAATAACGATGTAGATAAGCGCTTTGGGCGTTTTATAGCCAAGCACCACGTGCTCACGCTGGCAACGGTCAGTAGTGAGGGTATGCCCTATGTGGCTAACTGCTTCTACGCCTACGATAAGGTGCGAAATAGATTTGTCTTTACCTCCGATACGACTACGCGCCATGGTGCAGAGATGGCTGCTAACGGCCATGTGGCTCTATCCATAGTCCTCGAGACTCGCGTAGTTGGACGTGTCGAAGGGTTGCAGGTTGAGGGATATGCTGTGGCTGCCGACGAGGAGGCTAAGAGTGTATATATCAAACGCTTCCCGTATGCTGCAGTGGCGCCCTTAAAACTTTGGATGGTCGAGCCTAAGATGATGAAACTAACGGATAACACCTTGGGGTTTGGAACAAAACTGATATGGCAAAGCGAGGTATTATAATTGTAGCAGGAGGCTCGGGACGACGTATGCAGTCGGCGCTGCCCAAGCAGTTTATGATTCTTGGCGGCGAGCCCGTCGTGGTACGCACGATAAATACCTTTGCCGAGGCTGTGCCTGGTGCCGAGATTATTGTGGTGCTGCCCGAGGAGCATCTGGCATTGTGGAAGAATCTTGCTGCGAGGTTTGATGTTGCCGTGCATAGGGTTGTTGCGGGGGGTAAGGAGCGCTTCGACTCGGTGAAGCGCGGTATTGAGGCGCTGTCGCCCGAGGTGGAGTATATCGCCGTACATGATGGTGTGAGGGCGTTGGTGTCGAAGAAACTCATCGTGCGCGCCATGTTGGAGGTGGAGCATAACGATGCCGTTATCCCAGTTGTCGATGTCGTCGATAGCATGCGCCGTATCGAGGGTGATGGGTCGGTCATCGTGCCACGTGGCGAGCTACGCATAGTGCAGACACCGCAACTATTCAGGGCTGAGGTGCTACGTAGGGCCTACACGCAACCCTACGATGTATGCTTCACGGATGATGCCTCTGTTGTTGAGGCTGCAGGCTGTCGCGTTACGCTTATCGAAGGTGAGAGGTCTAATATTAAACTCACCACACCCGAGGATATGTCGTGGGCAGAGTGGGCGTTGGAGCATAAAGAGTAGAACACAGCCCCTCGTATGACTACGTAAGCGCCGTGCTCTAAGCCTCATAGAACCTCTCTATAATCATTCTCTATATCGTACAGCTATCTACCTGCTACCAGGGCGTCGAGCTTGGCCTTTAGTTCGCCTTTGCTCTTGCCACCGAGCTCCACGATAGGTAGCTCATCAAGTGGTATGTAGACAAGCGTAGGTATCGAGCGCACCTTGAATAGTCGAGCTAGCTCCTCCTCTGCGTCAACATCTACCTTATACATATCCACCTTGCCGTCATACTCCTCCGCGAGCTCGTCGATGATGGGCGCGAGACGCTGACAGGGACCACACCATGAGGCGTAGAAGTCTATAAGTGCGGGGCGCGAGCCTAAAAAGCGCCAGCCGTTTGTCATCTCCTCGATCTTTGCAATGCGGTTCTCGAAGCCGCCCTTAGTCAAATGTATTGTTGCCATAGTTATAATATTTCTTAGTTGTTACTATCTTTTCGCACTGCAAAAATAGGGCAACAATACTAAAATGTCAAATTGTTATTTTTTATACACTTATAGATAAAACATATATAGGTCTCGCTGTAAGAGTGAGACCTATATATAATAAGGTATAAGCTATCGTCGTGCTACGAACCAGGGATTATCTAAAACCTCCTTGTTGTAGTTGAGTTGTTCGCCAGTAGGGTAGGCGTAGGTTGTGCCCCCCGCCTCCTTAAGTATAAGCTCACCTGCGGCAGTGTCCCACTCAGATGTTGTCGTGGTGCGTATGTAATAGTCGACACTACCCTCGGCAAGGAGACAGAACTTGTATGAGCTGCCCTGCTCGATAACTTCGATGTTGGGGTGCTCGGCGCGTAGCGTGTCGATGTACGCATGAGTCTCGGGCGTCTGGTGCGAGCGCGACACCGCCACGCGGAAGGTGTCATGACTCTTGTCGGCTATCGGTAGGCTGCGTATGCCCGAGTGTATGTCGTCGTAGGTGTATGCCGCGGTAGCATCGGGGGCTACGCCCTCAATTATCCATGCCCCACGGCCACGCTCGGCGATATATATCTTGTGGTGGTAGGGCACGTAGACGATGGCACTTATGCAGATGTTATTCTCCATGAGGGCAATGTTTACGGTAAACTCATTGTTGCCCTTGATAAATTCTACGGTGCCATCCAAGGGATCCACAAGCCAGAAGAGCTCCCAATTCTTACGCTCGTCGTATAGCATCGAGCGTCCCTCCTCCGAGAGTATGGGTATGCGAGTGCGCCCCAATGCCTCCTTTATGGTGTCGTGAGCCATGCGGTCGGCGATGGTTATGGGCGTATGGTCGCTCTTTAGGGATATGTCGTAGTCGTCGCTATTTTTGTATATCTTCATAATTGCTGCTCCAGCACGTACGGCCGCGTTGAACTGCTCGGGAAGAAGATACTCTCTTATGCGGTCATCAATCATAGTACAGACGGTTTTAGCAATCATTATTTTCGCTTTGTAAAGTTATAAATATATTTCGACATATCCAAATATCTCGAAGCGTTATTCTCTTCGTTATTCTCTTCTGGATGATAGCACCATTATTGTTATTATTCGTCTAACGCTATTGTGGTGGCTAAAAGTATGCCAAAGGAGATGGCTATTTTTGATAAAAAGTTTTCGATAAGTGTTGCAGATTGGAAAATAATTCGTACATTTGCACGCTAAACATTCAATTTTTAGATTAAATGTACGTAATAGTAGAGATCGCAGGTCAGCAGTTTAAGGCTGAGAAGGGTCGTAAGCTCTATGTTCACCGTCTCCAGGGCGAGGAAAACTCGTCTTTGAGCTTCGACAAAGTCCTGCTTGTAGAC